>NZ_JAACFW010000005.1:0-218676 GCF_029237245.1 Aeromonas sp. 5HA1 | reverse complement strand
CAATCTGCTCGACCAGCGCCAGTTTAAAAGTCAGCGAGTAATCGCGCTGTGTCCGTTTCACACCTTGTCCCATCGGGCTCTCCGTTTATGTGGGGGAAAGGTGTAAACCATATTCAGGACGGGACAGCACATACAAAAGAGCCGCCAGATTGCCTCCGGCGGCTTTTTTTTTGGCGCCTCCCCTCGAAGGAGGAGGAGCAGGGAAAGGGTCATCAGCGCCTTGTGTGGGTTAGCTGAAAAGCGGCATCACCCGCCACAGTCGCCTTATTCCAGTACAATCCCTGTTTTGCTTATAACCATGGCGCAGCAGTCGGCCCATGGTGCAGACCCAGCTTCCAGACCCGGCCAAAGTGCTTGTAGTGACCGGCCGCAACACCCGCCTTCTCACCCATGCCGTGGTAAAGATCCAGGTGCCCCTTCTTTACGGCGCCACCCACATCCAGCGCAATCAAGAGCCGCAGCTGGTGCTTGCCAGTCCAGTTGCCGGCCTTGTCGAGCAAAGGCACTTCCGCCAGGATGGGGGTGCCCATCGGCAGCAAACTCTTGTCGGCCGCAACGGCCGCCAGCGGCAACAGCGGAATACCGGCGGCACCAATCACGTCATTGGTGGGGCGACGCTCGAAGAAGACATAAGAGGGATTCTGCTCAACCAGCTCCTTGACGCTCTCCTCCGGTTGGGCGTTGGCCCAATCCTTGATGGCCTTCATCGACATCTTCTCTTTGGGTACCTCGCCCCGGTCGATCAGCACCCGGCCTATGCTCACATAGCCGTGACCGTTCTTGCCGCTGTAACCCAGGTATTGCAACCGATCGTCATCCCCATAATGCACAAAGCCCGAGCCCTGCACATCCATCAGGAAGTTGTCGATAAGAGACTTGCTGTAGCCCAGCTCCAGCCCACGGTTGGCCAACGCCCCCCGATGGATATCGGCCCGGCTTGGGCAGCGGCCACCACATTTTGGCATGGCATAGATGGGGTACTTGTACTTGGCATCCGGGCGATGGCGCACCTCCAGCACCGGCGAGTAGTAACCGGTGAACAGCACGTTGCCCATGCGATCGGCGCCGCCAAGCTGGGCCAGGCTGATGCCGTACTGGGTGATATGGGCCGGATTGCCACCATTGGCGACCCAGCGGGAGAGCTGATGATAGAGCTCGCCATAACGGCGGGTCATCTTGCCGGAACGCTCCAGCACCAGCCGGCTCTGGGGGCCGAACTTGCTGAAATCAGAACGCTGACGGCTGTTGATGCGCTCTACCCGCACCAGATCGCCCGGCAGGGCACCGTCCAGATACTGCTTGCCCAGGTTTTCCGGCACCTCGCAGTTGAGAAAACATCCGGCATCGGGTTTCTTTTTGGGCACCTGCACCTGCTCAGGATTGCCCGCACAACCGGCCAGCCCCAGCACGGCAGCGGTCAGCCAGTACGCGTGTTTGTTCATATGTCCTCATATAACACCAAGCCTCATGCTTGGCGGGGAAGATGCCAAATTTGCTGGGGGAAAGCAAACGCCTTCACCCCCTTGGCGACGGATTTCTCCAAAGGGGATCTTCTGGGTTATAACAAGGTAACAAGGTGTGAGAGGCCATGGATGGAACAGCTCGAGATCTTCCCGCTACAGAGCCCCTGTATCGGGGTATGCGAAGTGAACAACAAGGGCTACTGCAAGGGCTGCCTGCGCAATCGGGAGGAGCGTTTCAACTGGCTCACCATGACACAAACCCAGCAGCAGGAGGTGATGCGTCTTTGCCGTGGCCGCAAGGCACGGGTTGAGGCCGCGCGCCGCAAGGCACAGGAGGCCGAGCAAGCCAACCAGCCAGTGCAGTCCGGCTGGGATTTTTAACTTGCCCACGGACTGGCTCTCTTCTTCCGCTTGTTTACCCCCATCAGAAACAGACAAGGCGACCCGCAGGTCGCCTTGTCATTTACACCCTTGACGTTGTCAGGTCGTCGCCAGCTTGGCCTGCTCTTCGCCGCGCTTGAGCATGGCATAGCCAACCCCCGTCACCAGGGAACCGGCGGCGATTGCCAGTATGTACATGAACACATGGCTGATGGCGTTCGGAATGAAGAGCACGAACAGACCACCGTGAGGCGCAACCAGCTCGCAGCCGAACAACATGGAGAGCGCGCCAGTCAGGGCGCCACCCGCCATGCAGGCCGGGATGACGCGCATCGGATCCTTGGCGGCAAACGGAATGGCCCCCTCGGAGATGAAGCACAGACCCAGTACGAAGGAGGCCTTGCCTGCTTCCTGCTCCGTCTTGATGAACTTGGCGCGCGCCAGGAAGGTGGCGATCCCCATCCCCAGTGCCGGTACCATGCCGGCGGCCATCACGGCAGCCATGGGGGCATAGGTTTTGGAGGCGAGCAAGCCGACACCGAAGGCGTAGGCTGCTTTGTTGACCGGACCACCCATGTCGAAGCACATCATGGCGCCTATGATGACACCCAGCAGCACTGCGTTGGCAGAGCCCATGTTGTTGAGGAACTCTGTCATGGCACTCATGATACCCGCAACCGGACCACCCACCACGTAGATCATCACCAGACCGGTAAACAGGCTGGCAAACAGCGGGATGATGAGGATGGGCTTGAGCGCTTCCAGGGTCACCGGCAGGCGCACCTTGTCGCTCAGGTACTTGGCACTGTAACCGGCCAGGAAACCGGCGACGATACCGCCGAGGAAACCGGCGCCCAGGGAGCTTGCCAGCATACCGCCAATCATGCCTGGCGCCAGACCCGGACGGTCGGCGATGGAGTAGGCAATGTAACCGGCCAGCACAGGGATCATCAGGGCGAAGGCTGAGGCACCACCGATCGTCATCAAGGCGGCGGCCAGGCTGCCTTCCACCTTGAACGCTTCGATACCAAAGATGAAGGAGATGGCAATGATGAGACCACCGGCCACCACCATGGGCAGCATGAAGGAGACACCGGTCAGCAGATGCTTGTAGGGGCCCGCCTTCTCCTCCTTCTTGGGCTGACTGGCGCCGCTGTGGCGATAGACCTTGGCTTCCAGCCACGCCTTGTCGAGCTCGGCGCGGGTCTTCTTCAGCGCAGCACCGGTACTGGTGCGATACACCTGCTTGCCATCGAAACGAGTCATGTCCACTTCGATGTCGGTGGCGAGGAACACCAGATCGGCGGCGGCGATTTCATCTGCGGTCAGGGCATTCTGGGCACCGACCGATCCTTGAGTCTCGACGCGGATCTGGTAACCCAGCTGCTTGGCCATGGTCTCGAGCGCTTCCGCCGACATGAAGGTGTGGGCCACCCCGGTCGGACAGGCGGTGACTGCGACTATGCGTTTGGCCGAGGCCGGCTGGGCGGCGGCGACCGGCGCAGCCTGATGATGATAGACACTGGCACCACTGGCGGCGGCGTCAAGCACGGCGGCCGGATCCTGCAAGGCAAGATCCATGCTCCCCTGATAGAGACGCTTGCCGTCGTAGGCGGCGAGATCCACGGGGGCACTCGCCACCACCAGGATCAGATCAGCGGCGGCTATCTGCTCTTTTGAGGGGATCTGGCGCGGTTGTACGCTGGAGCCAACATCGAGTGTGAGCTCCCAACCCGCCAGTTTGGCCTGTTGTTCTATCCGTTTCGCAACGAGAAAGCTGGTGGCAATGCCCGCCGGGCAAGCCGTGACCAAGATTGCTTTCATTGGGCATCTCCTGAGTTTTCCATTGAAGGGGAATGGGTATTGAGTTGAGCAGGGGCAAGGTCATCCAGACGTTGCACACGCACCTGCTCGAGTAAGGGTGTCAACACGTTCATATCGCTAAAACCGACTGCCACCTGGCTGACGGCCAGCGCCGAAACGGCGGTGGCCAGACGCAAGGTCTGCTCCGGCGCCCAGCCGAGACTGAGGCCATGGGCCAGCCCCGCCACCAGGGAGTCACCAGCACCGACGGTACTGACGACCTGCATACGGGGTGGTATGGCCTGCCAGGTGGCATCCGGACCAAACCAGACGAGGCCATCGGCACCGTTGGAGATGACCACATGGGGGATCCCGCTGGCCTGCAATTCACGGGCACAGGCAACCTGCTCGCTCAGGGTCTTGATGGGACGACCGGCCCACTGGCTCAGCTCTTCCAGATTGGGCTTGATCAGGGTCGGTGCAGCCTTGATGCCCTCTTTCAGAGCCACGCCGCTGCAATCGAAGATCACCTGCTTGCCTTTGGCCTTGAGCAAGGTAATGAGGCGGGCGCAATAATCAGGTGCCACCCCTTTGGGCAGACTGCCAGCCAGCACAAACCAGTCTGCCTGTGGTGCCAACTCGTCAATCGCGGCCTCAAGGGTCTTCACTTCACACTCGTCAATGATGAGTCCCGGCAAGTTGAGGTCGGTGACCCTGCCAGATTGCTCGGAGATCTTGACGTTGATGCGGGTGTTGCCCGCCACGCGCACGAAGTGATCATCCAGGGCTCGCTCGGCAAACAGCGAGACGAAGCTCTGCTGATTGTCAGCGCCGAGCCAGCCGGTCAGCCCGACGTCACGGCCCAGATCTTTGAGCACCATGGCAACGTTGATCCCCTTGCCTGCGGCGCGCAAATTGGCTTCGCTCACCAGGTTCACCTCGCCAAGGGCCATGGCGCCCAGGCGGGTGGTGAGATCCAGCGCCGGGTTGAGGGTGATGGTGATGATATCCATCAGTGCGCCCCCTCACCCAGGCCTGCGGCGATGGCGGCGCCAATGCCCTTGAGGGCAGCTTCGGCATCCGCCCCTTCTGCGCGAAATGCCAGGCGATGACCGCACTTGACCCCAAGGCCGATCACCTTCATCAGGCTCTTGGCGGAGACGGCCTCACCGCTGCCATCGAGGTTGGCAACACGAATATCGGATTCGAACTCCTTGGCCACCTTGACCAGCATGGCGCCCGGACGGGCGTGCAAGCCATGGGGGTTGATGATGGTGAAGGTATCAGACAGACCGCTCGCCGGCCCTGCTTGCAACATTGCAAGGCCCTCGGCGCCAGCCAGCGTCGCAAGTTGGCCTGCGGCGGCCAGCTTGGCCAGATTGTCCAGCTGCGGCAGATGGCTCGCATCGGCGGCACAGAGCAGCAGCAAGGCACTGACCGGCAGTTCACCCACGGTGAGTGCGCTACTCGGGGTTGCCAGCACCCAGCCGGTCTGGGCCGCTTGCGTACGGGCCAGCCAGACACCCTCCCCCAGATAGGCAGGGTCACTTGCCAGCAGAGAGCTGACCATGGCGGCCTCCCCCCAACCGGCGGATTTGGCGCGAGCGGCAGCCCCCAGCAGCAGCTGGTCGCGATCATCGGCCGGGAAGTCGGCCAGGGGCAGGAACTGCACTTCTTTCGCCGCACTGGCACCGGTCAGAATATTGATGATGGTGTCGGCATCTGTGGCATTTTTCAGCGCAGCTGCCGCCTGCTCGTCACCCAGCACATGGGTAAGCTGGCGCAAAATGCCCAGATGCTCGTCGGATTTGGCGGCAATGCCGATGGCCACATAGGCGATCTGCCCCTCGTCCCATTCGATCCCCTTGGGGAACTGGGCAACCATGACACCCGTACTCTTGACCAGATGGCGGGTATCCGTGGTGCCGTGGGGAATGGCGATGCCGCTGCCAAGGTAGGTGGCGTGCTGCGCTTCCCGCGCCAGCATGCCGTCCACATAACCCGCTTCCACCAGACCGGTCTCGGTCAGTTTGCTTGCCAGCAGAGCGATGGCATCCGCCTTGGTCGCCACCGACTGCCCCAGCAAAATCTGCTGCTGTGCCAACTTCAACATAGATATTCTCCATCAGGTTCCGGGCTGGCCGTGCGGCTCACCGGATCAATACAATTGAAAATTCGGGTAATTTGCCTGCTGACAATAGACCGGATTGCATCCCGCCGGAGCGATATCGCATTTTTATACCCGGACATCGATTGCCTGCTGACAAGCTGAATCGTTTCACTTACACTCAGACTGAATCGTTTCAGCCATTTGATCAAGTACCCGCAAAGAGTGCTTTTCAATGATATGATCCCGCGCACACTTTTCGGTGCCCTCACCTGGCAGTGACCGTGGGCCTTGCAACTCAAACAGAGCCGATATGATGAAACTGGATGAAATCGCCGCCCTCGCCGGTGTCTCGCGCACCACGGCCAGCTATGTGATCAATGGCAAGGCCGATCAATACCGCATCAGTCAGGCAACCCGTGACAAAGTGATGGCGGTGGTGACCGCCCACAACTACCAGCCTGACAGCCGCGCCGCCTCCCTGCGCGGCGGCCAGACCAAGACCCTCGGCTTTATCCTGCCCGACCTCGAGAACGCCAGTTATGCCAAACTCGCCAAGCGCCTCGAACAGGGGGCCCGAGCCCAGGGTTATCAGCTGCTGATCGTCTGCTCGGAAGATGAACCCGCCACCGAGAAAGAACTGGCCGAGATGCTGGCCAGTCGCCATGTGGATGCCCTGCTGGTGGCCAGTTGCCTGCCGCCGGACGACTCCTTCTATCCGCGCCAGCAGGCGCGCGGCATCCATGTGCTCGCCATCGACCGGGCCATGGCCGCCGACAAGTTCGTGACCGTCGCCAGTGAAAACCAGAAGGCGAGCTTTGATCTCACCGCCTCCCTGCTCACACCGGCGCTCAAGCACATCGCCTTGATCACCGCGCTGCCAGCACTCACGATCAGTCAGGAACGAAAAGCGGGCTTCGAGCAGGCTGTCGCCAGCCACACCACAGCCCGTCACCTGTGCGAAGGAGCACATTTCTCCCGCGTCGAGGGCTATCGCCTGATCAAGGGACTTCACCAGCAACTCGGCCAGCTGCCCGAAGCGCTGGTTACCACCTCCTACATATTGATGGAGGGGGTGCTGGATTATTTGCTGGAACAAGAGACCGACATGAGCCAGCTCGCCATGGCCACCTTCGGCGACGATCGCCTGCTCGATTTCCTCCCCTTTGGCATCAACTCCCTGCCCCAGCAACACGATGCACTGGCCAGCCAGGCGCTGGAGCTCGCCCTCAAGGCCATCAATGGCGAGTACCAATGCGGGCTGCACTACGTAAGCCGGACCCTCAAGCGTCGTCGCTAAGCAGCCCCCTCACTCGCTGGCGGCGACCGCCATCTTCGCCAGCGCGTTTTTCCTCCATTGGCTTGCCAGCCCTTTTCACTCCCCGGCACATAGTTCTGTCATCTTTTATTTCCACCTATTGCGCCCTTTCAGTACAAAATCCGACTTTACAGGCTTGTTTCCACTATTTTGATCCGTTAACTTGGCAACCAACTTTTACAACCAACGGGTTTTCGTAACGATGCGTCCACTCCGATATTGCTAGCCTCCGGTTTCAAGCCCGGAGGCGTCTTGATGACACCGCCACTTTCACTCTTTATGAACACGCAGTTTCTCGATCCGGATGGACACAATGAACACCAAAACCCTGGGTTGTACCCTGTTGATTGCCGGCACCACCATAGGCGCAGGCATGCTGGCCCTGCCGCTGGCCTCCTCATCTCTGGGTGGCCCCGCCACTTTGCTGCTGATGATAGGGCTCTGGGTCCTGATGGCCTTCACCGCCATGTTGCAGGTGGAAGCCAGCCTCAACACCGGCAAGTGGTACCTGCACCAGCTGGCGGATCACCTGCTCGGCCCCTGGGGCAAGGGCATCGCCTCTTTTTGTATCCTGATGCTGTTTTACTCCCTGGCCTCCGCCTACATCAGTGGCGGCAGCAGCCTGCTGGCCCAGGCGCTGGCCGATGCGGGCATGACCATTAGCCAGGAGCAGGCGGCCTGGGCCTTTACCTTGCTGTTCGGTGGCATGGTCTGCGTCGGTACCCGCTCGGTGGATTACCTCAATCGACTGATGTTTGCCGTCAAACTGGTGATCATGGTGGCGGTACTGGGGCTGCTGCTGCCCCGTGCAGAAGGGCAGCACCTGCTCTCCCTGCCGCTCGGCCAGGGGTTGCTGCTGGCAGGCTTGCCCGTCATCTTCACCTCGTTTGGTTTTCACGGCTCCATCCCGAGCGTCATGCTCTATCTGGGGGATTGCCCCAAGCAGCTGCGCCGGGTCTTTGTCTGGGGCTCCGCCCTGCCGCTCATTCTCTACGTGCTGTGGCAAGTGGCCATTTTGGGGCTGCTCGGTCAGCAGACCCTGATCCAGAGCGGCGGGGCGCTCGACAGCCTCCTGGCAAGCGTCGGCAATCTGGTGAGCTGGCCTGCGTTTAATCAGGCGATGCATCTGTTTGCCGATCTGGCGTTGGCGACCTCTTTCCTCGGCGTGACCCTTGGGCTGTTTGATTTCATGGCCAAAGTGACTCGTCGCAAGGACAACTGGCAGGGCCGCAGCCAGACCGGGCTTATCACCTTCGTGCCGCCCCTGTTGTTTGCCCTCTACTTCCCGCAAGGCTTCATCATGGCGCTGGGCTACGCCGCCATTGCACTGGCGGTTCTGGCGGTACTGCTGCCGGTCACCCTGGTGTGGCAGAGCCGCAAGCAGGCAGAGGCGCACCACTACCGCGCCCCGGGTGGAGTACTGGCCCTGGGCCTTGCCGGTGCCATGGGGGTGCTGATCGTCGGCGTACAGGTGAGTGTCAGCCTGGGATTACTGCCAGCTCTGTAACCCTCGCCCCATGATGGATAACGAAAGCCCTGCCAACCTCCGTTGGCGGGGCTTTTTGCCAGCAGGAGTACAGTAAAACCCAATGGATGACTCCTTATCGTGGTCGGTATCACTTAGCCCCGTCATAACGCTCTCTTCAGCACATACATCGATGTACATACTCATCACTAGCCACGTAAATATGTACATATATGTACAAGTCTTCTACACTGAGTGCAGATTCACCCTTCACGCCCTCTTATCCGGCGTGAACAATACAAGGAGGAGATATGGCCGCAACAGCACAAAAAGCAATGAAAGAAGGCGCCATAGACCCCAGCAAGGCGCTGCCTGTGGTATTCCGCATCCTGGACAAGTGGCAGTGCAACACAGATGAACAACTGACACTGCTCGGCATTTCATCTCGTTCAACATTGAACAAATACAAGGAGTCAAACGGCGGGATCCGCCTCAGCGTGGATATGCAGGAGCGGATTAGCTACCTCCTCAACATCCACAAGAGCCTGAGGATGCTGTTCAGCGCCGATGACAGCATCTATGGCTGGGTACGCAAGCCCAACAGCCACCCCTTCTTTGCCGGTCGCAGCGCGATGGAGATCATGAAGGGTGGCCGGGTGGCCGATCTCTATGAAGTGGCGACCCGATTGCACGCCTGGCGCGGGGGTATGGCCTGATGCAGGAGCCGCCACTGATCCCATTCAAGGGAGAGCGGGCCTACCGGATCATTCCGAGCCGCTACCCCACTATCTGTGTCTATGAAGATGTGGCCAACGCGGACGAACTGGAGGCGGTATGGGCCATGGAGGCACTGACCAACGACAGGTTGCGGGAGGAGGCGGGAGACTTGTCTCGCGTGCCCAGGGCCGATTGGCTGGTGGGCTTGCACGGGGGCAGCTATGTGATGGCCGCCTTTACCCATGTCAATCCGGAAGGGGCCCGTTTTACCACGGGCGATTTCGGTGGCTATTACTGTGCACCTCTGCTCGATACCGCCGTCAAGGAGACGGTCTACCATCAGGAGCGGATCTTCGGCTACACCGGAGAACCAGCCCAGAAAGTGCAGATGCGGGTGCTCTGTGCCGAGTTCAGTGCCAACCTGGTCGATATCACAGGGGACGCATTTCTCTCCACCCCTCTCTATCACGCCACCAGCTATAGCCAGTCTCAAGTCTTTGCCCTGGAGCAGAAAACCCGGGGGGTGGATGGCATCCACTACCGCTCGGTGCGTCACAGCGGTCACAATTGCCATGTACTCTACCGCCCCTGTCTCATTACCCGGATCCATCAGGCCCAGCATCTGGAGTACCACTGGAATGGCAGTGCCATCGCCAATGTGCTGGAGATCAAGCTGTATGGGGAGTGATATCGAGACGAAACGGCAATAAACTGCCCGCCAGAAATGACAAAAGCCCTGCCGGATTGGCAGGGCTTTTTACATCAACCGATGCAGCGTGAGGGTGTCCCCTCACCTGCTTACTGGTTGTGGGTAGCGCGACGGGAGCGACGAGCCTGGGCCGGTTTGCCAGCAGCATCAACCGGACGCTGCGCACCTTGCGGTTTGGGCTTGCCACTGTTGCCGGTGCGAGCACCGCCAGCGTTGCCACCATTGGCAGAGCGACCGGCACCCTGACGCTGGCCTTGACCTTGCGGACGCGGCGCAGCACGGCGCGGCTCGCTCGGGTCACGAGGCTCTTTGCGCAGGGGCGCGCCGATACCACGGGCAATGTTGTCCAGGGTTTCGCGGGAGGCTTCAAAACCGGCCACCTGCTCGCACGGGATGTTCTGCTTGGTCAGACGCTCGATCGCCTTGATAAGCTTGCCTTCATCGGCAGCGACCAGGGAGATGGCATGACCGGCAGCACCGGCACGACCGGTACGGCCGATGCGGTGAACATAGTCTTCCGCCACGTTGGGCAGCTCGAAGTTGACCACTTGCGGCAACTTGTCGATGTCCAGACCGCGGGCAGCGATGTCGGTCGCCACCAGCACCTTGACGTTACCATCCTTGAAACCGGCCAGGGCACGGGTACGGGCACCCTGGCTCTTGTTGCCGTGGATGGCGGCGGCGCTGACGCCGTTCTTGTCGAGTGTCTCGGCAACACGGTTGGCCATGTGCTTGGTACGGGTGAAGACCAGTACCTGCTGCCAGTCATTGCTGGTGACCAGATGGCTAAGCAGACCTATCTTGTTGGCCTTGTCACACGGATGTACCAGCTGCTCGATACGCTCGGCCGTGCTGTTGCGCGGCGCCACTTCGATCACGGCCGGATTGTTGAGCAGGCCGGTGGCCAACTCGCGGATCTCTTCGGCGAAGGTCGCGGAGAAGAGCAGGTTCTGACGCTGCTTGGGCATCAGGGCCAGGATCTTGCGGATATCGCGGATAAAGCCCATGTCGAGCATACGATCCGCTTCGTCCAGCACCAGTATTTCGACTTCGTCGAACTTGACGGCATTCTGGTTGTAGAGGTCCATCAGGCGGCCCGGGCAGGCCACCAGCACGTCCAGACCACGGCGAGTCGCCATCATCTGCGGATTGATGCTGACGCCGCCAAACACCACATGGCTGCGCATCGGCAAATGCTTGCCGTAATTGCGCACGCTCTCGCCCACCTGGGCAGCCAGCTCACGGGTCGGGGTCAGTACCAGAGCGCGAATACGGTTCGGAGAAACCTTGCGCTTGCTCTCCATCAGACGCTGCAGCATCGGCAGGGTAAAGCCTGCGGTCTTGCCAGTCCCTGTTTGGGCCGCCGCCATCAGGTCGCGGCCAGCCAGAACGGCGGGGATCGCTTGCAGCTGAATGGGAGACGGGGTGTCGTAGCCTTGCTCGGCAACGGCACGCAACAAGGGTTCGGCCAGACCGAGGGAAGAAAAACTCATAATTACCTGCTAGGGATAGTGGCGCCGGGGATTTGTGGTGGGGCTCCTCTGCTGAGCCGATGCCATCTCACAAGAACTGGGCCTATTGAGAAAACAACGATTTCCCCGGGGAGCAGAGCAAAGGGGAAAGAATAGAGGCGCAGTCTAACGGAGTTGCTGTGGATAAACGAGAAAAATGTGATATTCATCCCAGCACAAACCCAAAAAGTGGGTCAGCGTCCTATTCAGCCCGCCCACCTCAGAACTCATTCGAATCAAGCTATGCTGGATGCCAGATAAGATGCGACCATCATCTCAGTCCCGGAACAAGGAGGTTCAGGCTCATGGCAGTTCATATCACACGCATCCACAGGGCATGGCGACCCGTTGCCCTGCTGATCATAGCGCTGGGGGCAAGTCTGCCCCTTGGCGCCAAGCCCCCTTTGACGGTCGCCTGGAATCACTGGCCCCCTTTTAGCTACATCAATCCACAAGGCACTCTGGATGGGCTGGACGTCACCCTGACCAGCCAGATCCTCAGCCAAGCGGGGCTGGAGACGCGTTTTCGCAATCTGCCCTGGGCCCGCGCCTTGCATCTCATCGAGCTGCAACAGCTGGACTTGGCCATGGGAGCACTCGATACGCCGGAGCGACGCCAGTTCGCGCGTTTCTCTGTCCCCTACCGGCGCAGCACCTTCGTGCTCTTGAGCAACAACCCCATACCGGGCCATGCCAATCCCTGGCTGCGTATCCAGAGCCTCCCCGACTTGTGCCAGCAGACAGCACTACGCCTGGGCAAGCTGCGCGGCACCCACCCCACCCAGCAGATAGAGGACTGCCCAGCCCTCAAGAGCGCCACCGAATACAACGCCGACGACAGGTTGATCGATCTGTTGCTGGCCCGCCGTCTGGACGGGGTCATCATGGAGTGGCAATACGCACGCTATCGCCTGACACAGCTGGGGGCCGAGAAGGTTATCAGCTGTCAGTTGTTGCTGCACCACCAGCCCGTCAGCCTGATGTTTGCCAAAGAGGCGGTAAGCGAGGCCGAGATAACTCGAGTCAATGAGGCCATCGCCACCCTGCCCCCGCCAAACATTCGCTTTGCCCCGCCTCCCTGTCGCTTTGGCAATCCAGAGGACGAAGCAATGCCTCGACCAGCATCTGCACAACCCCAGCCAGGCTGACAGTCCCGAAGCATTAAACGCAAACCCATAAAGAAGGCGACCCTGAGGTCGCCTTCTTGCTCTGTTTTTGACAGTGCTTCTTGATCGTGCCCCCGGATCAGCCGGGCACTCGAAAAACCGATCAGCGCAGTTGCGGCGTCTGGGTCAGCACACCCTGATTCTGGGCACGATGGCGCAGCAGGTGATCCATCAACACCAGCGCCAGCATGGCTTCGGCGATGGGCACGGCGCGAATGCCGACACAGGGATCGTGGCGACCCTTGGTGATCATCTCTATGGCTTCACCTTCGGTATTGATGGTCTTGCCCGGCACGGTAATGCTGGAAGTCGGTTTGAGTGCCATGCTCACCACGATATCCTGACCGGAAGAAATCCCCCCCAGAATGCCACCCGCATGATTGCTGGCAAAGCCGGCCGGGGTCATCTCGTCGCGATGTTCAGAGCCTTTTTGCTCCACCACCGCGAAACCGTCGCCTATCTCCACCCCTTTCACCGCATTGATGCCCATCATGGCGTGGGCGATGTCGGCATCGAGCCTGTCGAACACAGGCTCGCCGAGGCCCACAGGCACCTTGGTCGCGATGACCTGTACCTTGGCACCGACACTGTTGCCCTCTTTTTTCAGATCGCGCATGTACTGATCGAGCGCCTCCAGCTTGCCCGCATCGGGGAAGAAGAAAGGGTTCTGCTCAATTTGCGCCGCGTCAAAGCCTTCCGCCTTGATGGGGCCGAGCTGGGAGAGAAAGCCGGTGATCTCGATGCCATGCATCTGCTTGAGGTACTTCTTGGCAATGGCACCCGCCGCCACCCGCATGGCTGTCTCACGGGCGGAGGAGCGACCGCCCCCCCGATAATCCCGCTGGCCATATTTCTGGTGGTAGGTGTAATCCGCATGGCCCGGACGAAATACGTCCTTGATGTCGGAGTAATCCTTGGAGCGCTGATCGGTATTCTCGATAAGCAGCCCGATGGAGGTGCCCGTGGTCCTGCCCTCGAACACACCGGAGAGGATCTTCACCTCATCCGGCTCGCGCCGCGGCGTGGTGTAGCGGGAAGTACCCGGCTTGCGCCGATCCAGGTCTATCTGCAGATCCGCTTCGCTTATCTCGAGTCCGGGCGGGCAACCATCGACCACGGCGCCCAGCGCCAGGCCATGGCTCTCGCCAAAGGTGGTGACCCGAAAGAGTTGGCCAAAACTGTTCCCTGCCATGAGTGCTCCTGCTTAGCTCTTGTAAATCGCGAAATGATCCTGGTACTGCTCCAGTTCCGCCTTGGTCATCACGAACACGCCGTGACCACCGTTCTCGAACTCGACCCAGGTAAAGGGCACTTCCGGGAACTGGGCTTCCAGGTGGATCATGCTGTTGCCCACTTCGACCACCAGCACGCCATCATCCTTGAGGAAGTCGGCAGCATTGGCCAGCAGACGCTTGGTGAGCTTGAGGCCGTCAGAACCGGAAGCGAGCGCCAGTTCTGGCTCGTGACGAAACTCCTGTGGCAAGTCCGACATGTCTTCGGAGTCCACATAGGGCGGGTTGGAGACGATGAGATCGTATTTGTCACCCACCGGCAGATCACGCATCAGATCGGAGCGGATCGGGATGACCTGCTGCTCCAGACCGTGATCGGTGATGTTGCGCTCGGCCACGTTCAGTGCATCCACGCTGATGTCGATGGCGTCCACTTCCGCATCCGGGAATTCGTAAGCCATGATGATGGCGATGCAACCTGAACCGGTACAGAGATCCATGATCCGGGTCGGTTCATGCTTGAGGAAGGGGGCGAAGCGGTTGGCCACCATCTCGGCAATCGGTGAACGGGGAATGAGTACCCGCTCGTCCACGTAGAACTCCCAACCGGCATACCAGGCCTTGTTGGTCAGGTAGGCGGCTGGCACGCGTTCTTGCACGCGGCGAATGATGAGTTCGGCGATGCGATGACGCTCGCTGGTGGTCAGACGGGAGTGGCGCATGCCCGGATCCACGTCAGGCGGCAGATGTAGCGCGGGCAGTACCAGCTGCACGGCCTCATCCCAGGCGTTGTCGGTACCATGTCCGTAGAAGATCCCGGCGTCGTTGAAACGACTCATGGCCCAGCGCAACATGTCCTGGATGGTGTGCATCTCGGCAACCACCTCATCGATAAATATCTTGTCCAAATCCACCTCCAAGTCGAGTAATATCCGGCCCGAGCACCCACTGTATAGCGGGCAAGACGCATACCTGACAAATGAGCCTCTGATGAAAAAAACGCCCTCACCGACGATCGAGGAAAGCCTGCTGTTTCGCGATGCTGTCAAAGGTACCCGGAAAATTAAGCAAGATACCATAAGGGCCGACCTGCGCCCGGTCAAGCAGAAACGCGAACTGCGGGAAAGCCGCGAAAAGCTTGGGGTTGGCCACTTTTTCAGCGACGAGTACCAGCCCCATCTCGATGAGGATGGCCCGACCCGTTACGTGCGTGACGATGTGTCAAAATTCGAGCTGAAAAAGCTCAAACGCGGCATCTATCCGCCGGAGATTTATCTGGATCTGCACGGCATGAACCAGAATCAGGCAAAACAGGAGCTGGCCGCCCTGCTCACCCTCTGCCAGAAAGAGAACATCCATGTCGCCTCCGTGATGCACGGTATCGGCAAACACATCCTCAAGCAGCGGATCCCGAGCTGGCTGGCCCAGCACCCCAATGTGCGCGCCTTCCATCAAGCCCCCCGTGAATGGGGCGGCGACAGCGCCATTCTGGTGCTGCTGGACATAGAGGAATAGCGCTCGCTTCTCGACGAGCTGCCGTTGCCGTCTTGGTGACGTCAGCAAGGCACCCGGCTCCACCTTCACACCAAAGCTCCATATGCCTCCCGCAACGAGTAAATCGGCAGCACTATACTGAATATCAATGTGTTATTCGCCATGGAGGTTGCATGTTTACAAAGGGTTCTCATGCCGAGATCAAATCATCTCTCGATGCCATCGGTGCGGCGGTGGCGGTGTTTTCCCTGGATGCGGATGATCGCTTCATCCTGGTCTCGGCCAACGATACCTTTGCCCAGGCATTCGAGCTGGATGTGCCGGGCACCATAGGCAAACGACTCAACGAGATGTTTCCCCGCTACATCACCGGCAGCATAGAGCAGCCGATGCATGATTGTGTCAGCCAGCAAACAGGGCTGGAGAGCGAGCTCCCCATCGATACCCTGTCGCGTACCAGCTGGTGGCGTTTCATCCTCTCCCCCATCATCATTCCCGAACAGTCCCGGATCACCCGCATCATTGTCACCGCCATCGACATCACGGCCAAAAAGCAGTTGGAAGATGCACTCAAAATGAGTCGAAAGCGTTTCGAAGCCGTGGTGCATTCGGCCTATGACGGCATCATCAGCGTCAGCAGCGAATCCCGTATCGAGCTCATCAATACCGCTGCCTGCGAGATGTTCGGGGTCGATGAGAGCTATGTGGGCAAACGGCTGGAAACCCTGTTGCCCCTGCGCTTTCGCTCCAACCACGAGAGCTATTTCAGAGCCTTCAGCAACTCCCCCATCAACTCGCGCCCCATGCACGCCCGTGCCTCCGTCATGGGTCTGCGCCGCGATGGCAGCGAATTTCCGCTGGAAGTGACCATCGCCAAGATCAATCTGGGCCAAATCACTGAGATGACCGCCATACTACGGGACATTTCGGAGCGGGCCCGTCTGGTGGAAGAGCTGAAAGTGGCGGCTACCACGGATCCCCTGACCGGGATCGCCAACCGGCGCCGCTTCGATGAGCTGGTCAAGCAGGAAGTGCAGCGCTGCCAGCGTTTCGGCCATACCATGAGTCTGCTGCTGCTCGACATCGATCACTTCAAGCAAGTCAACGACACGCACGGCCATCAACAAGGGGATCAGGCGATCCTCAGTCAGGTGCGGCGTATTGCCAAGCAACTGCGGGAGGTGGACATACTGGGCCGCTGGGGTGGCGAGGAGTTCATCATCTTGCTGCCGGAAACCTCGCTGGATCTGGCCTGGGCCAGTGCAGAGCGGATCCGGCTAGCCATAGCGTCAGAGAGCCACCCTCTGGACGCCGACATCGAGATCCCGCTTACCGTCAGTATCGGCATCAGCGCCAGTCAAGGCCCACAAGATAACGTCGACAACATGGTGCGCCGGGCCGATACAGCGCTCTATCTGGCCAAAAAGCAGGGGCGAAACTGCTGCATCAAAGAGGCAACTGAGCAGCCGTAAGCCGGAATGTGACCACACCAAAAACTCGACCTGAATGATGTTGAATTCAGGTCTGACGCAGCAGCACAGCAAACCGGACCTTGTCCCGCCCACCACTGGATAGGATCAGCCCACCTGCCTGCACCCCATACGCTTTTTGCAACAAGGGTTGATGCGCAGCTCTTGGCAGATGAAACAGTGAATCCCAGATAACCACCCCATCGAAAGGCCCTGCGGGTTGATCATTTTCAATACCTGCCTCGATCCAGACCTGCTCAGGGAAGTCCTGCCGAGCCTGCACCAATGAGGTGGCTGAGTGATCCGCACCCGGCACGTCATAACACATGAGCTGATCAAGAAGGCGACATCATGGCTTGGGCGCAAACTGCTCGAACACCTGCTGGCCGGTCAGGGTGGGCGTCTCGTTCTTCAACTCGTAAAAGTCAGGCTTCTCATCGATGAAGATCTGGCTCGCCAGCTTAAAATCGTTCCTCTGGAAGAGGCCGGCCGGCACTATGTACTCATCCGTCGGTAGCAGATGATAGAAGAGGTGAGTGCCGCAGGTGGGGCAAAATCCGCGCTCCGCCCACTCCGATGATCGATAGGCGACAGGGGCGATCCCGGTGAAGCGCACGTCCGCACCGCAATGCACCGCAAACAGCGGTCCACCCGACCAGCGCCGGCAGGTGGTGCAGTGGCAGAGATTGACCTCCTGGTGATCTCCGGTCGACACAACGATGCCACCGCACAAACAATGTCCTTGCATAACGCCTCCCTAACAAGATGGATCCAAGCCGTTCTTCGGCCAGATTTCGCATCAGATGAGTACCATGTCTGTCACGCCCTCGCCATTAACTGCCTCACAAAACGTGGCACGGATCCGGCATGTTCACCGCATCTGGGGTGGCGGCGCCTCTATCTGTCTACCAAAGAGGGACACGCTCGCCACTTCCTGCTCTTCACCCATACTTCCGCAAACATTTCTTGAAGCACACTTATCCAGTGTCCTGAATGCAATCCGCCATTCAGCCATTGCATCAGCGCCTGGCAGTTTCCTGCAGGGCGATCCGGTTGCCCTCGAGATCCTGGAATTCCGCCACCCTGATGGTGTCGCCAACCCGGGTAACGGGATACAGACGTTGGGCACCGGCCAGCAAGGCGCTCGCCATCACCTGCTCGATATCGGCCACCGCCAGATAAATCCGCGTACCATCCAGGCTCGGAACATACGTCTCTCCCCTGACCAGCGCACCGGAACACCCCTCCCCCCCTTCCGAGAGCGGGAATAACGCCATTTCGTTGCCATCTATCTCAGCTCGCTCGAACGTGATGCCAAATACGCGAGAGTAGAACCCGATGGCTCGTGTCATATCTGTCACCGGAATTTCAAAATGCATGGCGATATTCATTGTGTCCCCCTCCTTGTTTATCCCGTTTCTGCCAGCGCATCATCAATCTAGTGTCTAGAGCCCATCACCAAACAGGAAAATGGCGTCCCGCCAGACATATAGTCACGACACGAAACAACCATAATATGCTGGGTATGAACAGAGGATAAATGAACAGTCACCATCAGATGATGGTTATATCTTGATAAACAGGATATGCAAGCATGGTAATGCATCTCCCTCCCGGATGAATAAATGGCCTCTATATCGAAAGGAGGGAGGCAATATGCCTCCCCCTTGCCGTCCAACCAGATATATAAAGGATCCCTTGTATTGCTATCGTTAGCTCCAGTGACGGAGCCGAGCCCTCATTACTTGGCTGGCACCAGCGCCCAGGGATCGCCCTTGCCGGGTTCATTACCCTGAGTCCACCATTTGGCCTGATAAACAGCACCCTTATGACTGACCTTGGCCCCCGCCGTATAAACCTTGGTGATATCCCAGGCAGCATGGCCGTCAACGGGCGGGTCAACCGGATCGACCGGTGCGGGATCGAGCTTGGCGACAATACGCACTTTCGGCCAGTTGGCATGGGAGCCGTAAAAGTTGGTCACACACTTCTCGTAGTCTCCCGGCACCAGGGCCGAATAGGCGGTCTGAAAACCCACCAGCTCACATTCGAAGGAGTAACCGCCGGGTCTGTCCGGGTAGTACTTCCAGTTGCCATCCCAGTTGGTATAAAGCACATCGGTGGCACCGTTCAGATTCAGGCTGCCGTAGGGGGTCTGCTGCCAGCAGGTGTTCTTCTCGTCGGCCTTGACGGGGATCTGGTAATGCTCGGCCAACCCCTCCCAATAACGGATCCGGTTGACCGGCTGGCCCTTGTCCTTGTTCTGTTCACCACACTCTATGCCGCCATTGATGACGTTGATAGTAGTGCCAAAACCATAGCCGATACCGGCCGCTATCTCGCGCTGGGAGGGCACCCAGGTGCGGTCAATCACATGCAGCATGGCAGGTTTGGGCGCCTGGGGGGTGAGGAAAAACCAGATGGCGGACGCCAGGTTCAACCAGGAGTCGGCCACCAGCCCCGGGCTGTTGAGCAGCACAGAGGCATCGCCGTCAAACATCGCCTCGGAGAAGGCGCCGTAATTGAAGTGATAAGAGAGCTGCTTTGCGCCGCGACCGAAATAGCCCTGCCCTGTGCTGCAGGGCCACTTCTTGTTCTGCCAGTCATTTTGCCCACACCCAGTGGTGTAACCCGCCTGCCCCTCTGACCAGCCCATTTCACGCACATGCACCAGTGCCTGTTGCCACTCCTCGAGCGCCAGCGGATTATCAGAAATATTGTCTTTGCTGATATGACCACCCGTCTCCTGGGAAAAATGGGCAAAGGCGGTCACTATGGATTTTTTGCAGATGGCATCCGAATCCCGGCCATCGGTATATTCACCACAAAAAGCAGGGAATTTACCTATGGCCCGCAAGAATCGTTCATAAGTATATTCCGGCGCCGCCATCTGGGTTAAATATTCCCAGTCAGACTCCGTGAACACCCGCTCGACCCGCTTGACGTTATCCGGATTGCTGGCCGCTCTTGGCATGATGGCATCGACAATATTATTGGGCCGAGTTGCCAATGCTTTTGACCAGACACCATACATGGGATTGGCAGTTTTGCTTTTTTCAACGACGGCCAATTCTGGCGCAGCAATCACATATCCACCGGCATTTTGTGGATCTGGCTGAATATTCATGGCGGCATAACTTGGCAATGCACAGGCAGCAGCAACTAACCAGGCTGAGTGCTTGGGTTTGAACATGGGGTACAGTCCTTGTCTCGGAAAAGTTCATCCCGAGAATAGGCCTTTTTATAACTAAATTCTCATCAAAAATTAAGAAATAAAACGATTCTGTGAGCCATTTCACTTAGTGGCCGTGGGCCATGAAAAGCATATAAAAAGAGAGACTGAATGTCGGCCTGATACGTGGGCATACCACTGGTATGTCGAAACAGGATAGAGGAAGACAGGAGCGGCATGATAATCGCCCTGCCTCACCCTCTTATCCTGGCCACTGGCCATGACAATGACTTGTCTGATTATCCCCGGATTGCCCCGCTGGCCGCAGGGTAATCCGGGGCACGCCACTCACAGGTTCATGCGAGCGAGGATCGCACGGCACGGATCAAAACATTGCGCGGCGTCATGGGCTTGTCGCAGAACTCTCCCACTTCCACCCGGTAGCCATGCTCTTGCAGGAAGAGCGCCCGATCGAGCACCAACCAGATCTCGAGCGGACGACGAAACAGATGGCGCACCAGCTCCATGCGAGCGACATCGCCATAACGCGCCTCCCCCTGCGCCAGAAAAGCGGCAAGATCCATCCCCGCAGGCAGGGCTATCCCCTTGCGCTCGGCCGCCCATTCACAAAACGCTTCGAAGCTGCCGGTGAGCAGACTTTTTTGCATATTGGGTACCGGCAGGTATTCGTTCACCCCGCGCACCTGGCGTTGCAGGCAGTCAAACCCGAGCCGCCATACCACCTCCTGCTCGCGCAGACGGGAGATGCGCGCACCTGCAGTGACCGTTTCCTGCAGCGGCAGCCGCAGATCCGCCTTGGCAAGCGCAAGCGCGCTGGCCTTGGCAGCAGCAGACAAGGGGCGATAGTGGGTGCCGCGGATCAGGTGATAGCAACATGGGGAGATGGTCACTCCCTGGGCACCACGTTCTGCCACCAGCGACAACAGATGGGTGTGCAGCTCGCCACAGGCGTGCAGCGCCATGGCGTGGTGATCCGTGACGAGCAACTGGCCGGCATCAGCCGCAAAGGCATCCGCCTGCACGAAATGCATGCGAGCCCCGTCGCGGGCCGCCAGTCGACGGCCCTCTTCACAAAGCGGGCCTTGCAGCTCCAGGCTCAGGATCTCTGCCTGCCGATGCAGGGAGACCAGCCGCCCCAGATGGCCCTTGCCTGCGCACCACTCCAGATAGGGGCCTTGATGGGGTGGCAGGCAGCCGGTAAAGGCTTCTATCTGCGCCTGCTTGCGACCCGGCATGTGCAGCGCCATCTCCTTGGCGCACTGGATGGACTCCGGGGTAAATAGCGCAAGTTCACTCAAGGCGTGCAGCGTCTCCCCCGCCGGGATCCAGGGGGCGAGCAGGTCGCACAGGGCCCCCATGTCATCATCGAGCCGATTGATCTGCTCGAGGGGCATGGCGTTGAGCTGTGCGGCCAGCGCGGGAGCCTCGTCGGCAAAAGCCAGGTTCAGGTGATGATAGGGTTGGTATTGCCACCAGCGCCGGGTCTCGGTCAGCAATCTATCCAGTTGTTGAAAACGTTGAGCCAGCACGCTTGCCCCTGCCTTGCAGTCAAAAAAGAGGCTCATTTTAGCGATCCCTTCCCAAAAAGCACTCGCCAATGCGGATCGGCCGCCATGAGACCGGGCTTGAGCCTGACCGGCGGTCATTAACCCTGGCCTTGCCCCGGCAGGCAACTATAAGCACAGGCGTCAACCAGGCAAACAACCCGGAGCCCGGGCGTTGGCCTGACAAAGAGAGGGGTTTTATGCTATATTCCGCCCCCTCTTTACCCTGGTTCGCTCAAGGCGGGCCATTTTACCAACATGAATGGAACCAAAACATGACCATCAATGCCATCCTGCAAGCGCGCGCAGGCGCCAAGTGTGAACTGTGCGGCGCCGAACAGGCACTGACTGCCTTCGCTGTGCCCCACTCACCGGCCAGCGATGATGATCACAGCCTTGCCCTGTGTGATACCTGCCGTGGCCAGCTGGAACAGCCGGACACCACAGTGGTCAATCACTGGCGTTGCCTGGGCGACAGCATGTGGAGCCAGGTTCCTGCCGTGCAGGTCATGGCGTGGCGTCAGCTGAAAGCCCTGTCCGGCCAGGGCGAAGTGTGGGCGCAGGACATGCTGGACATGATGTACATGGAAGACGAGACCAAGGCCTGGGCCGAAGCTGGCCAGGCTGGCGACGATGACGACAGCGTACCGACCCTGGATTCCAACGGCGCCGTGCTGGTCGAAGGGGACTCTGTTACCTTGATCAAGGATCTGGACGTCAAGGGCGGCGGCTTCACCGCCAAGCGCGGCACCCTGGTCAAGGGCATCCGCCTGACCAACAACCCGCTGCACATCGAAGGCAAGGTCAACGGCGTACAGATAGTGCTGGTCGCCGCCTACCTGAAAAAGGCCTGACTCCTCGGCTTGAGGATCTAGCCGATCGCAGTCACATCCCGTGCAAGCCACCCTAGCGGGATAGCAATACAAAAAGACCCCCCTCATGCCATTGAGGGGGGTCTTTTGTTATCCGGGGCAACAGGCCACCACTTTCATCCTGCTCGGGCCATTAGGCAGAGCATGATTCAGGTTTCCGACAAGCGTTACCCGTAGAAACGCTGCTGCTCCGCAGCCATTGCCTTGAGGCGATCGCAGGGGGCAAATCGGTCGCCATAGCGTTTCTGGTAGTGCTCGAGACGCTCCACCAGATGGTCGATACCGAGGGTGTCCATGTAACGGAACGGGCCACCGAGGAAGGGCGGGAAGCCGATGCCGAAGATGGCACCAATGTCGCCATCTCGCGCCGAGGCTACCACACCGCTGTCCAGCGCCATGGCTGCTTCATTGAGCATCATTAGCACGCAGCGCTCGGCAATTTCCATCCTGGATTGCTTGGGCGCAGGCTTGACCCCGAGCACGGCGTAAACGCTCTCATCGACCTTTTTCTTGCCCTCTTTGCCGGTAAGCCGATTACGTGGTGCAGCCTTGCCATAGAGGTAGAAACCCTTGCCGTTCTTGCGGCCTTTGCGATCGTCTTGCAGCAGCTTGTCGAACGCCTTGGGTGCCTGGAACTGCTCGCCACCCAGCTCTTTCTCGAGGATGGGGGAGATCTTGGCCCCCACGTCTATCCCCACCTCATCGAGCAGGGTAATGGGGCCGACCGGGAAGCCGAAGTCCAGCAGGGCACTGTCCAGCACCTCCACCGGCTCCCCTTCCAGCACAAGGCGGGCCGCCTCGTTCATATAGGGCGCCAGGATGCGGTTGACGTAGAAACCGGCCTCGTCTTTCACCACTATCGGGGTCTTGCCCTGGGCACGGGCAAACGCCAGCGTGGTGGCCACCGTCTCGGCGCTGGTGCCGACGTGGGGGATGATCTCGGCCAGCGGCATTTTGTCCACCGGACTGAAATAGTGCAGCCCCACGATCCGCTCCGGGTGCGCCGCTTCTGCCGCTATCTGATGGATTGGCAGGGAGGAGGTGTTGGAGGCAAACACAGTGTGTTCACCGCACTCGCGCTCCACCTCTTTCACCATCTGGTGTTTGAGGGCGAGATCTTCAAACACCGCCTCCACCACCATGTCTACCCGATGGAACCCGGAGTAATCCAGGGTGCCGGAGAGCAGGCTCATCTGTTTTTCCAGCTCGCTGCGCAGAATGTGACGACGCTTGAGCTTCTTGGCCAGAATGTCGTAGCTATAGCGCATGGCATTGCCAATACCGGCGCTCGCCACATCCTTGATCCGCACCGGCACCCCCGCCTTGGTGGCGGTGACGAAGGCGATACCGCCCCCCATCAGGCCCCCGCCCAGCACGGCAGCATGGGTGACCTTGCGTGGCTCGGCACCCTGATAGGTGACCTCTTTCTTCATCTCGGTAGTGGCAAAGAAGAGGGAGCGCAGGGCAGCGGATTCTGCCGTCATCACCAGCTCGCCAAAGTGGCGGGATTCAGCGGCAAGACCGGCCTGCATCCCTTCTTCCACGCCGATGCGCACCACCTCCAGGATCCGCTCCGGCGCCGGATAGTTGCCGCGAGTTTTGCTCATGACGCCTTTGCGTGCCTGATCGAACAGCACCTTGCGACCCAGCGCATTGGTCTCCAGCACCTTGCCTTGCAGATCCCGTTTCAACTGATGGCGGGGCTTGCCCTGCTTGGCCAACTTGATGGCAGCCTCAAGCAGGATAGAAGGCGGCACCACATCGTCCACCAACCCCAATTTCTTGGCCTGTTTGGCCCGCACCTGCTTGCCGGTCAGCATCAGATCCAGTGCCTTGGCCACGCCGATGAGGCGCGGCAAACGCTGGGTCCCGCCAGAACCCGGCAGCAGGCCGAGCTGTACTTCCGGCAATCCCAGCACGGTTTTGCCGTGGTCGGTCACCACACGGCCATGGCAGGCCAGTGCCAGCTCCAGCCCGCCACCGAGGCAGGGGCCGTGAATGGCTGCGATCACCGGAATGGCCAGCGACTCGATCTCCGCGAAGATGATCTGCCCTTCGCGAGAGAGGGTCTGGGCATCCTCGGCACTGGTACAAGCCGCCAGCATGCTGATGTCGGCACCGGCGATGAAGGAGTCCTTCTTGCCGGAGACCACCACCAACCCGATCAGCTCCTTGTTGGCCTTTACCTCGGCCAGCACGGCACGGATCTCGTCCACGAAGGCGGCCTTCAGGGTATTCATGCTCTCGCCCGGTACGTCCATGGTGAGGATACCGATGCCATCCTGACGTACCGTCAGGGAAAAAGTCTTCGCACTCATCATTCCACCTCCAACACCATGGCCACACCGAGCCCGCCCGCCGCACAGGCGGTATTGAGCCCCAATCCCCCACCCCGACGACGCAACTCATGAAGCGTCTGGGTGATCATGCGCGCACCGGTCGCGGCAAAAGGATGACCGTAGGCCAGGGAGCCACCGAGGACGTTGAACTTGTCCATGTCCACTTCACCTATGGCTTGGCTGCGCCCCAACTTGTCACGGGCAAACTCTGCGCTCGCAAACATCTTGAGGTTGGCCAGGGTCTGGGCGGCAAAGGCTTCGTGCATGTCGATCAGGGTCAGATCCGCGAGTGTGATGCCAGCGCGCTCCAGCGCCAGCGGCGTCGCATAGGAGGGACCCATCAGCATGTCTTGCCAAACGTCGATGGCGGAAAACGCGAAGCTGCGAATATAGCCGAGCGGCTCCAGCCCCAGCTCTTTTGCTCGCCCTTCCCGCATCAACAGCACGGCGGCGGCACCGTCGGTCAGCGGGGTGGCGTTGGCGGCAGTGACTGTGCCATGGACCCGGTCAAACACGGGTTTGAGCTTGGCGTAGCTCGCCAAATCCGAGCTCTCGCGGATGTTGTTGTCCCGCTCCAGCGGCGACTTGTAGGGGGGCACGTGGGCGGTGAACACCTCGCCGCTCAGCTTGCCATCGGCCCAGGCTTGCGCCGCCAGGGTGTGGGAGCGATGGGCCAGCGCATCTTGCGCCTCGCGGCTGATCTGGTGGCTCTTGGCCATCTGCTCGGCGGTCTGTCCCATGGAGAGGCCGGTGGAGTATTCAGCCACGGCGGGGGGAACCGGCATCAGGTCCTTGAGTCGCAGTGCACGCAAAATATTGAAGCGCTGCTGCAGATTGCGCGCCTTGTTGAGATCCACCAGGGCGCGGGCCAGCTTCTTGCTGACCCCGATGGGCAGTACGGAAGAGGAGTCGGCACCACCGGCAATGGCGATGTCGACCGTGCCGGCCATGATGGATTCAGTGACGTTGGCCACTGCCTGGAAACTGGTGGCGCAGGCACGAGACACGCTATAGGCATCCGTGGTGACGCTCATGCCGGTACCGAGCACGATTTCGCGGGCTATGTTGGGCGCTTCCGGCATCTGCACCACCTGGCCGAACACCAGCTGGTCGATAAGCTTGGGATCGAGGCTGGTACGGGCGAGCAGTTCACTCACCACCAGCTTGCCAAGATCCACCGCAGGCACGCCGTGAAAGGCGGTGGCCTGTTTGGCAAAAGGGGTACGCAGACCCGCCACGACGGCAATCCGTTCGCCCTGGCGAGTCGTCAGTTTCAATGGCTGTTTCATCCTGGCTCCTTGGGTTAAAAGGCAGAGGTCTGACCTCATTGGGCCACATCTTAACAATCCACTCACAAATTTCATACGGCTGATTGAAACTAAATTGCCGTCATCTTGGCCCCCTCCCTCGCCCTCTTGGAACAACTGGAGTATAAAAAGAACAACGTCCATAAAAACAACGGGTTCATCCCATGGCAGCGGCCGAGTTCAGACAACTGAGAGACTATCTGGCAAGCCAGATCCTGGGACAGGGCGCCCTCATAGAGGGGCTGCTGATCGCCCTGCTATGTGAAGGACATGTGTTAATCGAGGGGGCGCCCGGTCTTGCCAAAACCCGCGCCGTCAAGGCACTGGCCAGTGCGGTGGAGGGGCGCTTCGCCCGTATCCAGTTTACCCCCGATCTGCTGCCTGCCGATCTCACCGGCAGCGAGGTGTTTCACCCGCAAGATGCCAGCTTCGTGTTCCAGCCCGGCCCCCTGTTCAATCACCTGGTGCTGGCCGATGAAATCAACCGGGCTCCCGCCAAGGTGCAATCCGCGTTGCTGGAGGCGATGGCCGAGCACCAGATAACGGTAGGCAAGAAGAGCTGGCGCCTGCCGCCGCTGTTCATGGTCGCAGCGACCCAGAACCCCATCGAACAGGAGGGGACCTATCCGTTGCCGGAGGCCCAGCTCGACCGCTTCTTGCTTAAATTGATGGTGGATTACCCGAGCCCCGCCATGGAGCTCGCCATCTTGCAGCTCAACGCCCGGGGCGAGCAACTAGCCCCCCCGCCAGTGACCCTGAGTCAGGCCGATCTGCTGGCAGCCCGCACCGGCGTTCAAGAGGTACAGATGCAGGGGCGGCTCGAGCACTATCTGGTGCAACTGGTGTGCGCGACTCGCCCGGGTAGCGGCCTGTGCCCCGAGCTTGAACCCTTCATTGCCGTCGGTGCCAGCCCCAGGGCCAGCATAGGCCTGGCCCGCGCCGCCCGCGCCCAGGCCTGGCTCGACGGACGGGATTTCGTGCTGCCGGAGGACATACAGCAACTGGCCCCCGCCATACTGCGCCACCGCCTCATTCCCAGTTATCAGGCACTGGCCGACAATCTTGATAACGACACCCTGATAGCCCGGCTACTGGACGCGATACCATGCCCCTAGCAACCCCATGCCCATGACCAGACCGGACGAGCCCCGCGCACACCCAGATATTGCCCTCACCCTGGCCCAGTTGCTGGCCATCAGGCTGTGGGCGAGACAGGGGCCGAGGGCGCGTGTCCAACCGGCTCAGCAGGGCAGGCTTGGCCGCATGCCGGGGCTCACCTTTCGCGAGCTGCGCGCCTATCAGGCGGGGGATGAGGTGCGCCACATCGACTGGCGGGTCACAGCCCGGCTGGGGCGCCCCTACACCCGACTCTACAGCGAGGAGCAAGATCAGGCCCACTGGCTGCTGATTGATCTCTCCCCTGCCATGTACTTTGGCTCACGGATACAACTCAAGGCCCGACTGGGCTGCGAGCTGGCCGCGGCCCTGCTGTGGCAGGGAGAGAAACAGGCCAATACCCTGATCTGCCACGGCGCCGAGCTTCATATCCACCCCCAGCGGGGCTCTCTGGTGCCCTTGCTTGAAGCGCTTTGCCATCACTATGACGAGGGGCTGAATCGCACGCCGTTGCAATCGCAATCCCTGGCCCGGACGCTGGCGCGACTCAGCCTGCCTCACGGCGCCAGATTGACACTGATCACCGACCACCAACCCTGCGATGAGTCGCTCAGCCAGCAGTTGCAACTGCTCGGGCGGCGCCACGACATCCACTGCTGGCAGATCCGGGATCCGCTGGAGGCGAGCCTGCCAAGCCAGGGACGGCTGGCCGTGCAGGCAGTCAGGCAGAACGGCTGGCTCGATGCCACTGAGCCTGGCTTTGCTCATCGCTACCAGCTGGCTGCCGAACGTCTGGCCAGCCAGTGCCACCAGCAATTACTGCCGCTGGTACAACGCCTCTACCGGCTCGACAACGGCCAGTCGCTGCAACAGCAGTGGCAGGAGGGTGCATGTCGTCTGTTTTGAGCATGCTGCTCGCCAGCGCATCCACTGCCGTGGCCACAATCCCGCCCCTCTCACCTCTGGCGGCGCAACTGCGTGACATACACCCGGGCCCCATGCTGGTTGCAGCATCAGATCCCCGTATTCAGGGCTGGTGGGGGCTGCTGATCACTCTTCTGATTGCCGTGCTGATCTGCATGACGCTGAAAAACCTTGGACGCTATCGCCGCTGGCAGCGACAAATTGACTGGGAGGCGCCGGATCTGGTGCCCCGATTGCAAACCGTGCTGCGCGAAGCAGCCCTGCGCCGCTGGCCCGAGGTGCGTACCTTGCAAGGGGATGCCTGGCTCGTGTTTCTGGACAGCAAAGGGGGCTGCAGCTTCAGGGAATTTGCCCTCCAGTGGCCCCAATGGCTCTATGGCCAGGGGGCGCCAAACGCAAGGCAACTCAAGGCACTGCGCTGCGCCTACCTGAGTTGGGGGCGAGCCTGCATCTGGCTGCCATCCGGGATGGCCGTCTTGCTCAACTGCTGGCAGCAAGGTGTCAAGCACCTGCGTGACCGGAGGCCATCATGATCCTCGCCTGGCCCTGGTTTGCGCTGGCGTTGGTGCTGCCATTGCTGGTGCGCTTCGGCCTGCCGCCACTCTCTGCTAACAAACAAAACCGAACCCTGCTGTTGCACGACGGCTTTCCCCTGCTGCGGCCCCATGCCGGCCGGCCACTCTGGCGGATGACGCTGTGCTGGTGCGCCCTGGTGCTGGCCCTGTGCCGTCCTCAATGGCAGGAGCCCCCCCTGGTCACTTACCAGAGCAGCCGGGATCTCATTTTGGCGGTAGACCTTTCCGACAGCATGCGTACCCAGGACATGCTGGATGAGGGGGAGCAGCGGGACAGGCTCAGCGCGGTGCGCCAGCAGATAAGCCGACTGATCGAGACGCGCCCCGGCGATCGCATCGCCCTTGTTGTGTTCGCCGATCACGCTTACCTGCTCTCCCCCCTGACCCAGGAGACCAAGGCCCTGCTGACCTTGACCCGTGAGCTCGATTTTGATCTGGTTGGCCGTACCACTGCGCTGGGAGAAGCCATACTGCTGGCTCGTCAGCATGCAGATCCCAAACGCCCCACCGCCCTGCTGCTGGTCACAGATGGCCGCAACACGGCGGGCAGCGCCGATCCCCTGAGTGAGGCCCGGCGGGCTGCCGCCAGCGGCATGACCCTCTACACCCTGGGGGTGGGTGCAGACCCCGATACCTTCGTCGACGCGCTGCAACCGGCACAAAGCGACCCCAGTGCAGAGCTGGACGAGGCCCTGCTGCAACAGCTGGCCAAGGTGGGTCAGGGCCGCTATTTCCGCGCCAGGACCCAGGGCGATCTCGATGCCATCAACCAGACCCTGGATACCCTGGAGCCTGCCGCCACGGCCCGAACCCGCTATCTGCCGAACCGGGAGCTCTATCCCTGGCCCCTGGCACTCGCCTGGCTGTTGCTGATGTGGCCTGACCGTCTGCATTGGCCCCGCCTGCTGCGTTTGCGCCCCCAACTGCAACGGGGAGACGCCCATGATTGATCGCCATGGCCCCGGATGGCCATCATGGAGCTGATACTGCTACGCCCGCTCTGGCTGCTGGCCCTGTTGCCCTGGTTGTGGCAGGGCTGGCGTCGTCGCAAACAGGCTCCTCTGCTTGCTCCCGCCATGCAGGCCTACCTGCTGCCGGGACGCCACCGCCCCCGTCCCTGGCTCTGGCTGGCCTGTCTGCCCGTCATACTGGCTTTGAGTGGCCCCACCCTGCGCCAGCAGAGCCAGTCCATTGCATCCCCCGCCCTCGACATCTGGTTGCTGGATCTCTCCCGCTCCATGCTGGCCACCGATCTGCTGCCGGACCGGGCAACCCGGGTGCGCCTGCTGCTGCAAGATATGCTGGCCGAGGCCCTCCCGAACAAAGAGGGGCGCCCCATCGCCCTTATTCTGTTTGCCGGTGATGCCTACCTCGCCATGCCTGCCACCCGGGATCATCAGGCCATAGCGCTGCTGTTGCCCGACCTGCGTCCGGCCATCATGCCCAAACAGGGGAGTGCCCCTGAGCGCGCCGTGGCGCTGGCCCTCAGCCAGATAGCCCCAGGCCAGCGTGCACGACTGCTGCTGATCAGCGACGGCCTCTCGGCAAGACAGGCTGACCGGATCCGCGCACTCTGGCCCTGCCAGGACGAGCTGTTTTGCCATGAAGGTGCAGCGCCACGCCTGGATATATTGCTCGCCAGCGGCGGCAAGGCCAGCCGGTTGCCCCCCGCCTCCGGTGAAGTGCAGGGCTTTGGTGCAGCGCTCGGCCGCGAGCTGCCAGCCCCCGATGTGACGGTCATGCAACAGCTTGCACGCGAGCTGGGTGGCCAGTTGCAGTGGTTGCAGGCGGGGCTTCCACGCTTTGCACCGCTCCCCATGACCCAGACATTGACGGCCAATCAGTCGCAGGATCTCGGCCCCTGGTTGTTGCTGCCCCTGCTGCCATTGGCTCTGCTGGCCCGCGTCGGCACACTCTGGCTGCTGTTGCTGGGGACCGGATTTGGGATCCTCAACCCACAGCCCTTGCAGGCAGCTCCCACTGCCTCTTCCTCCGTGCAGGAGAGCCAGGCCTGGCAAGCCTATCAACAGGGACGCTATCTGGCTGCAGCACGCGACTTCAAGGATCCGCTCTGGCGTGGTAATGCCTGGTACAGAGCCGGCGACTATGCCCAGGCCGCCGCCGCCTATGCGAGTGCAACCAGTGCCACTGCTCACTACAACCGGGGCAACGCACTGGTGCAACTCGGTAACCTTGTCGCTGCCGAGCAAGCCTATCTGGCTGCGTTGGCGAAGGAGCCCAATCACGAGGATGCACGCTACAACCTTGCGCTGCTGCGGGCTCAGCCACCGCAAGCGACCCCACAGGCGCAGGATCCCGACCCCATAGACGCTCCCGAGCAAGCGGCCTCGCCGGACAGCCAGCTCCCCCCCTCGCCACCAGTGTTGCTGCTGGAGCAGCGGCTGCGCAAAGAGGCTCAGCGCCGTCAGTTGCTCAAGACAGAATGGGGCCAGGAGTACAAAGGAGAAGAGCCTTGGTAAAGAGCGCGCCTCTTCTTCGCTTCTTGCTCCCTTGCTGGCTGCTGCTCTGGCTGTTTGCACATCCAGTGCTGGCAGCACCGCCACGGGCCGAGCTGCTGCCGGGTGCCGACAGCCGCGACTGGTTGCTTATCGTAGAAGCGGACGGGGAGCGTCAGAGCAACGAGCTCATCATCGCCCCCCTGCTGCGCCAGTTCGCGGTGGGCAAGGTGACCATCAGCCGGGTCACCACGCCAGTCCACAGCCTGACCCGCTGGCAGATCCCGCTGCATACCCTGGATGACGGTCCCCATATTGTTCCCGCACTGTCACTGGGATCGGAACAGACCCCTGAGGTGCCGTTGCCAAAACGCAGCCAGACCGGGACTCTTGTATCCGCACCCAGCCAGGCAGCCCTCTCTCCCATCGAATTGCAGGCCAGGGTGCTGCATCAGGGGCCCCTCTATCCCGGTCAGCCCTTCATCTATGAGCTCAGCCTCTGGCTGCCAGCCAACATGGAGGCCCCCAATCTCACCGAACCCGACAGTGACACTTTTACCATACGTCGACTCGGGGATGATCAATGGCAAGCCCCGGCAGGACCGGGATTGCCGGGTCGGCTGACCCGCAGCTGGCTGTTGCAAGCCAGAGCCCCCGGGCTCCACCCACTGGCCTCGCCGCGTTTTCAGGGCCGTTTACCGCAGGATAACGGCACCAGCGACCCCCTCTCGGCCAGAGCCGCTACCCTGTTTGTGAAGATTGACAAGGCGCCGGTGCAACCCGTGGCAAGCCAGCTGACCCTGAACCAGCAGTTGAGTCCCGCTTCGGGCGCCAGGGCCGGCGAGCCGGTGATCCGCACGCTGACGCTGACAATGGAAGGGGGTGATGGCACGCGAGCCTTGTCCCAACTGGCGGGGATCTCTGCGAATATGCCTGCTGGCATGCAGGCAAGGCCGGACGGAGAGCAACAACAGGAGCGCTTTCTGGCCAAAGGGGCGCTGCGTTTCGAGCGCCAGTGGCGTCAGGCCCTCACGGCCACCGAGCCTGGCGACTATCTGCTGCCAGCCATAGAAGTGCCCTGGTTCAACACCCAAAACGGGCGCATCGAACATGCTCGTCTACCTGCCATATCGGTGCACATGGATGAAACCACGCCTGCAGAACGCGGGCCTGTTGGCCCCAGTGATGAGAGCCTCTACTGGGTTATCTGGGCTCTGCTGCTGCGCGCACTCTGGCAAGGGTGGCCACGTTGGCACGCCTTCTACCGCTTGCAACAAACGCTGCAGCGCGCAGATGCAAACCATGCCAGACAGGCTCTGCTAAAGTGGGCCGGTCTGCGCTGGCACCGGCGTCATGCCCACCTCACCACCCTGCCCTGTCGCCAGGATCCCCACCTGGCAGCCAGACTTGCTGCGCTGGAACGGGCCTGTTTCACCGCCCATGGGACATCACTTGACAACCTGGCTTGTTGGCAAGGGCTCGCCGTCCCGCTGTGCGCGTACGAGACATTTGCGATAGCCTATGGCCTCAGGCAGCTGGCACGACGAGGCCGCTGATCCCTCAGGATCCCCCATTTAAAAGGAAGCCCAGCGATGGCGTTAGGTTTTTTCAGAAAAAAAGGTGCCACGGTCGGAAAGGATCCAACGGCTTCTCCGGTCTATGAAGGCATGGCAGACAAACAAACCAAATACGAGGCTCTGGTGCATGCCCTGCACGGGGACATCTACCGCTACGCCTACTGGCTGTGCCGGGATCCCCAGGTGGCGGAAGATCTGGTGCAAGAGACCTTCCTGCGCGCCTGGAAGGCCATTGATACGCTGGTTGATGACAAAGCCGCCAAGGCCTGGCTCATCACCATATTGCGGCGGGAAAATGCCCGTCGTTTCGAGCGCAGGCAATTTGATCTCATCGATCTCGACGAGCATCCCCAGAGCGATCCGGATGCCTTGCACAGCGAGCAGGAGATGGAGCACGAATGGCTTAGACGCCATATCGCCCGTCTGCCCGCCGAATATCAGGAACCCTTGCTGCTGCAGGTGCTGGGGGGATTCAGCGGCGACGAGATAGCGACGCAGCTGGGGTTGAACAAAAATACCGTCATGACTCGCCTGTTTCGGGCCCGCAACCAGATCAAAGAGGCCATGGAGTCAAAGACACAACAAAGAGGACATACCCATGGATGAGCTGGAATTTCGCCGTCGGGCCATCACCCATCCACTGGAACAGACTCCCGAGTTTCTCGAAGCGGCGCAGGCTTCCCCTGCCAATCGCAAGCACATGGACGAGATGAAGCAGCTGGATCGTCACCTGCATCAGGCCATGAAGGTCGAGGTGCCAGCAGGGTTGGCCGAGCGTATTTTGCTCAGGCAGGCGCTGGAGGCAGAGGCAGAAACGGTTGTCCCGCTGCCATCTCGCCCACGCAGCAGCTGGCGTATGCTGGCCATGGCCGCGTCGGTCGCCTTCCTGCTTGACATGAGTACCCGCTGGTTAAGCTGGCCACTGACAACACAGAGTGAGCTTTCCCTCGGTCAAGTCGCCATGGCTCATGTCTATGGGGAGGAGCCCTTCATCAAGGATGTGGATGAGAAGGTAAGCCTGCGTACCATCAACGCCAAGATGGAAAAATATGGCGCCACCCTGATGGGCATGGACGGCATGAAAGTAACCTATGTCAATCACTGTGCTTTCTACCAGGGGCCGGCGCTGCACATGGTGATCCAGGGCAAGATGGGGCCTGTCACCCTATTTCTGGTACCCAAGCATGTGCCACTGACCCTTGAGCCTAACTTCGATGATGGCCAGCTCAAGGGAGAGATAGTGCCGCTCAAGGGAGCCAACATGGTGTTGATCGGGGATATGCAGGAGTCACTGAACCCGGTGGCGCAGGAACTGGAGTCCCGTTTGCACTGGTCGATTTAACCGGGTTTAACGCGATCCCGACTCAGGCGGCATAGTGTCCGTTATACGAGCAGACAATCCGGTTGTCTGCTCGTTCTTCTCCTTTAACGCCACAATCCTCACCCATTAGCGCCCAATCACCACAAATAGCAAAAATTATTTTTGTGATGCAGATCAGCATCAACGTTCAATTTTCACTCAATAACTGGCAAAAGAGACTGTTTAAACGCCAAGTTAAAACAAATGATTAACACAATAGACACTTTTATGTATTCTGCTGTCACTGGTCTGATTTCTTACCTCCTACCAGATCCATAGAATCACGCCAGAATTGAATGGGAAGAAGCTGAAATAACAACAGATCTTGTCGTATACGGCGGCAAAAAAGCCCCGATGCTGACAGAAAATCTGCCTACAAGAGAGAACACTATGACAACTGCCTTTTTCAAAAAAAGCCTGATCGCGGCCGCCGTTACTCTGGCCAGTACCCAAACCTTCGCTGCCGCGTTCCAGCTGAACGAACACTCGGCCTCCGGTCTGGGTCGTGCGTATGCAGGGGAAGCCGCCATTGCCGACAACGCCTCCGTGTTGTCACGCAACCCGGCAGCCATGACCCGTTTTGACAAGATGGCACTCTCCGTTTCCGGTACTTACATCAAACCGGATGTGGATGTTGAAGGTGATATCTATGCAGGCCCCGCTAAAATGGCCAGCGCCAGCCAGTCTGACATTGCACCGGATGCCTTCGTCCCTGCTACCTACTTTATCCAGCCGCTGAACGATCAGTGGGCCTGGGGCATCGGCATGTTCTCCAACTACGGTCTGGCGACCGAGTACTCCAAGAACTTCGCTGCCGGTGCCGGTGCCGGTGATACCGAGCTGCTGACCTTCAACATCAACCCGAATATCGCCTACCGCATCAACTCAAACTTCAGCGTCGGTGCCGGCATCAACGCAGTCTACGCCAAGGCCGAGCTAAACCGTTATGCCGGTGCCCTCGCCCCGGCCCTGACTGCCAAGACAGGTATAGTCCACAACAGCGACACCGCCATAGCGCACCTGAAAGGCGACACTTGGGGCTTTGGTTGGAACGTCGGCACCATGTACGAGGTAAACGAGGATCATCGTTTCGCTCTGACCTATCGCTCCCAGGTGGATTTGAGCTTTGACGGTGACTTCAAGGGCTTGAGCTCAGGCTACAACACCGTTGATGGCAATCTGAAACTGGATCTGCCGGCCCAGGCCGAGTTCGCCGGTTACCACCGTCTGAATCAGCAGTTCGCCGTGCACTACTCCGTCAACTGGACTGACTGGAGCGCCTTCCAGGAACTCAAGGCCACCAGCAACTCCTGCGCCGGCGGCGTCTGTCTGCAAAAAGACGAGAAGTTCAAGGACTCCACCCGTTACGCTCTGGGCGGAACCTGGTACATCAATCCGTCCTGGGAAGCCCGCATCGGTTTCGCCTATGACAAAACTGCGATTGAGGCTGAATATCGCAGCCTGAGCATTCCGGACTCCGACCGCGTCTGGTATAGCGCTGGTGCCACCTACAACATCGACAAGGACATGAGTGTCGATTTCGGCATGGCCTATCTGGACGGCAAGAAAGTGGACGTGAACGAAGGCCTTACCAGCCACTCCGATCCGGTACGCTGGAAGGGTACATCTAGCGGTACCGCTTTGCTGGCCTCCGCTCAGTTCAACATGAAATTCTGATTATCTGCAGAACCAAAAGAGCGCCTACGGGCGCTCTTTTTTTATTCAACATACTGTTTTCAGCGCACAGCTGTAGCAAACACCTGTTCACATTTCCTTTTTTATCAAGCCGTTAGCCCCCTACTTCTCAGCATTTAATCTTGTTTTACACCCCACAGGGCTGAGCCCGTTGCCTTACTGGTCATACCATATAAAATCCTGCACCCGACCATAAGACCGATTGAACCCAGCGTTCATTTTCAAGGACAACGCAATGCACTCCTTCATGAAGCCATCTCTTGTCGCCCTGCTGGTACTGTCAAGCCAGGCCCAGGGAGCAGGTTTCCAGCTGGCCGAACAATCCGCTACCGGCATGGGCCGCGCCTTCGCAGGCGAGGCAGCCATCGCTGACAACGCCAGCGTGCTCTCCCGCAATGCGGCCGCAATGACCCGTTTCGATACAGTGGCTTTCTCTGGTGGTTTCATCTATGTCCGCCCCGACGTCAACATAGAGGGGACCACCCGAGTGCCTACCGCCATGGGACCGGTCAATCTGGATGCAGCAGCCCACGATATTGCTGGCGATGCCTGGGTCCCGAACGCGTATCTGATAGTGCTGCTCAATGAGCAGTGGCGACTGGGGCTGGCAGCCACCTCCGACTACGGCCTCGGCGTCGAGATGCCGGATAACTACAATGCCGGTCACTTCGGCAATATCTCGGACATCAAGACCCTGGATTTGAGTGCTTCGCTGGCCTATCGCATCAATCAGATGTGGTCTGTCGGCGGCGGCCTTTCCGCCATTCAGGGTGAAGGTGAAGTGGGTGGCACCTTCCCTTCCAACAACAAGATAGCCAAACACCTGAAAGGGGATGGCTGGGCCATGGGCTGGCACCTTGGCACTTTGCTGGAGCTGTCAGAAACAACTCGCCTGGGTCTCTCCTACCGGCATGATGTGACCCTGACGCTCTCCGGCGATGCCATCGGCATCGAGCAAAATGGTCAGGAGTTTACCGACACCGGCAGCCTGGATCTGCCCCTGCCCGCCACGGCCGAGCTGGCTCTGTTCCATCAGTTGACCCCGACCCTGGCGCTGCACTCAAGCATCAACTGGACCAACTGGAGCAAATTCGTGCAGCTCGAATCCGAGCTCGACAATCACGGCATCATGCACATCAAGGATGAGCACTGGGAAGACAGCTGGCGCTATGCGCTGGGCCTGACCTATCAGCTGGCGCCACAATGGCAACTACGTTCAGGTATTGCCTATGATCGCAGCCCGGTCCCGGCCGATCGCCGCACCATCTCCATCCCAGACTCGGACCGGGTCTGGTACAGCGTCGGTGTGGGTTATCAGTTTGATCGCAACCTCTCGCTGGATCTGGGCCTGACGCTGATCGACGGCAAGAAAGTGGATGTATCCGAGACCATGGAGCTCAAGCCCGGGATCCCGCAAACCACCTCTACCTTCCAGGGCACCTCGGAAGGGGATGCCTGGCTGGCTGGCCTGCAGCTGAACTATCTCTTCTAACCCCGCTCTTCTAACCCGGCTCTTCCAACCCCGGCCCTTCCATTCAAGCACTATGCCAGTTATTGACTGTTTCCGGTCCCGCCGCGCTGGCATAGTGCTCATCTTCACAATAAAATCAATCCAGTACTCACGCTGGAGAGATGCATGTATTCATACGTAGCAAGGCAGCCCATTCTGGATCGGGAATTGAACACCTATGCCTATGAGCTGCTGTTTCGCGACAGTCTGGATAATGTGTTTCCGGTGATCTCCTCCCAGCAGGCCACGGCCAGACTGGTGGTCGAGCAATTTTTGCAACAGAACATCGATCAGTTGCTTGGCGGGCGCCCCTGCTTTATCAACTTTCCCCACTCCCTGCTGCTGGAAGGGCTGGCGGAATGTCTGCCACAAGAGAAGGTCGTCATCGAAATCTTGGAAGATGCAGATCCTGACGATGCTTTGCTGGCCAAAGTGCAGCAGTTGCATGAGCTTGGTTATCAGCTCGCGCTGGACGACTTCACCATGTCGGACGAATGGGAGCGCTTCCTGCCCTATATTCACATCATCAAGTTCGATCTGCGCGCCACCTCGGTGTTGCGGATCAAGGTGTTCATCCAGCAACACCAGCATCTCAAGCTCACTTATCTGGCGGAGAAAGTCGAAGACAAGGCGGAGTTTGAACGAGTGAAGCGGCTCGGTATCGATCTGTTCCAGGGGTTCTTCTTCAGCCGGCCCGAGATGGTGAGGCAGACCACAATGCAGCCCGCCCAGGTGGTGGTGATGCAACTGCTCAATGTAGTCAACCAGGAGGAGCCGGATCTCAATCGTATCGAACAGCTGCTGAGTCAGGATATCTCGCTATCCCTCAAGTTGTTGCGTTACGTCAATCACCTGAAGAGCCACGCCAACCCCATCTCCTCGTTTCGCCAGGCGGCCGTTTATCTGGGGCACACCCAGCTCAAGCGCTTCGTGACCCTGGTCGCCGCCACCAGCGCGGGCCATGGCAAGAGTGCCGAGCTCTATCAGATGTCCATGATCCGGGCCCGCTTTTGCGAGCTGCTGGCGCACACCCATGCCCCCACCCAGGAGGCGCAGCAAGCCTTTATCACGGGTCTGTTCTCTTTGCTGGATGTCTTGATGGAGCAGCCGATGGACAGGCTGCTCGGCACTATCCCCCTGATCGAGGAGATCCGGGTCGCCCTGCTGGAACGCAAGGGCAACCTGGGTTTCTATCTCTCGTTTTGTGAAGATTATGAGAGTGCGAACTGGCAGCGAATTACCGCCAGAACGGCCCGACTCGGGCTCAATGAAGAGAAGGTCAGCCAGCTCTATCTGGCCGCCACCGCCTGGGTCAATCAGCAATTCCAGGCCATGGCGGAAACAGATTAGCTCAACTCGATGGCGACGGCAGTCGCCTCCCCCCCACCGATACACAGGCTTGCCACACCCCGTTTCAGACTGCGCGCATGCAGTGCATGAATGAGCGTAACCAGAATACGGGCACCACTCGCCCCCAGTGGATGCCCCAGTGCGCAGGCCCCGCCGTTCACGTTCACCTTGTCATGAGGCAGGTTGCAACCCGCCATGGCCAGCATGCTGACCATGGCAAACGCCTCATTGATTTCGAATAGATCGACCTCTTCCGCCCGCCAGTCGATCTTGGATAGCAAGGCATTGATGGCGCCGATGGGCGCATTGGTAAACTCGGCAGGCGCAGCGGCATGACTTTGATAACCCACCAGATGGGCCAGCACGGGCAGGCCCAGCTGCGCCGCCGTCTCGGCTCGCATCAGGATGAGCGCCGCCGCTCCGTCCGAGATGGAGCTGGCATTGGCAGCCGTGATGGTGCCCTGCTTGCTGAATGCCGGTTTCAGATGGGGGATCTTGTCGGGCCTGGCCTTGGCAGGCTGCTCATCCTCGGCAAGAAGCAGGGTGTCACCGACAGTAACCTGTGCCAGCTCGGCCTTGAAAGCACCGCTCTGCTGGGCCGCCAGCGCACGCGTCAGGGAAGCAATGGCAAAAGCGTCCATGTCGGAGCGAGCCAGACCGGCGTGATCCGCACTCAATTGGGCATAATGCCCCATCAACTGGCCTTCGTAAGCATCCTGCAAGCCGTCGAGGAACATGTGATCCAGCACGCTCTGATGCCCCATGCGAAAACCGCTGCGCGCCTTGTCCAGCAGATAGGGGGCGCGGCTCATGCTCTCCATGCCGCCGGCGATCACTATGTCGGTGTCACCCAGACGCAAGCTGTCTGCCGCCAGCATCACCGCCTTCATGCCGGAACCACACACCTTGTTGACAGTGGTGCATGGCACACTCTCCGGCAAACCTGCATTCAACACAGCCTGACGGGCGGGCGCCTGCCCCACCCCGGCACTGAGCACATTGCCCATGTAGGCTTCATCGATCTGCTCCCCCTTGAGCCCGGCTTGTGCCATGGCGGCAGCAATGGCGCAAGCGCCGAGCTCGGGGGCTGTCAGGTTGGCCAAGGCTCCCTGAAAGGCCCCCATGGGGGTACGCTTGGCCGCAACAATCACAATATCCATCAATTGCACTCTCCTTGTTACATGGACATAACATATGCTGCTCCCGCTGTTGGAACAAGACTTGCGGGGCAGTTGACGTTTGGGTAAGGTGCCAGCCTGCATTGACAACAAAATGACAGTCAAGATAGCGCCATGAACCGAACCAAGGATGACTCACGGACCTACAGCATCAGCGAACTTGCCCGTGAATTTGATGTTACGACCCGAAGTATTCGTTTTTATGAAGATCAGGGACTGTTGAACCCTGCCCGTCAGGGACAGACCAGGATTTACAGCAAGCAGGACAGGGTGCGCCTCAAACTGACCCTGCGCGGCAAGCGGCTGGGCTTCAGCCTGGCGGATATCCGGGATCTGTTTGATCTCTATGATGCAGACAAGAGCAGCCGTACCCAGCTGCAAACCATGCTGGGACTGGTGGCCGACAAGCGGGAAACGCTGCAACAGCAGCTGGAAGACATCAAGATGGTGTTGCTGGAGCTCGACGCCGCCGAGCAGCGCTGCCAGCAGGCGCTGGTCCAGTTGCAGCTAAACACGGGTGAGACACCATAAAGTAAGGGGCCGGCAGGCCCCTTTGTCATTTACTCGTTTGTGTAGCTGTTATTTTGACCAGCGGTCTGGGTCATAATCCGGGCTGTAACGGTCGACGATGACGGCGCAGGCCGCATCCCCTGTGATATTCAGCGCGGTACGGATCATGTCGAACAGACGATCCAGAGCGAACAACAGCGGCAGACCCTCGATGGGGATACCGGCAGCCAGCAACACGGCCACCACCAGGAAGCTCGGGCCCGGCACACCGGCCTGACCAATCGCCCCCAGGGTAGAGGTAAGGATGATGGCCACCCAGGCCCCCACGCCGAGGTCAACGTTGAACACCTGGGCAAAGAAGATGGCAACCAGACCGTAATAGATGGCGTTGCCACTCATGTTGATGGTGGCGCCAAGTGGCAGTACGAAAGAGGCGGTGGCATTGCTCACCTTTAGATCTTTTTCGCAGGTCTGCAGCGTCACCGGCAGGGTCGCCATGGAAGAGGCGGTGGAGAAAGCCACGATCTGCGGCTTCTTCATGGCGGAGAAGTACTTGCGCACAGGTGTGTTGGAGAAGAGCACAACCAGCAGCGGGTAGACCACGAACCCGAAGATCAGGATGGCAGCCACATAGACCACGAACAACTTGAGCACCAGAGTCAGTACGTCGAAGCCGTAGGTCCCAATGGCCTCGGCCATCAGGCCGAACACACCGAGCGGTGCAATCAGCATCACCTTGTTGATCATCCAGACGAAAGCGTCCACCAGGGTGTTGAGCCCATCTATCAGCGGTTTGGCTCGCTCACGGGGCTGCTTGGCCAGTGCGATGCCAAGGAACATGCAGAACACCAGGATCTGCAGTATGTTGGCTTCGTTCAATGACTGGAAGACGTTGGTCGGGATCATGCCAAGCAAGGTAGATACCGCATCCGGCAGGGCGCCCTTGTCGGCGTAGTCGCCGGAGAACATGGAGGCCATGGAGCCAAATTCGACGCCGACACCGGGTTTGAAGACTTGCCCCATCACCAGCGCCAGCAGCACGGCCAGTGCCGACGTGCCGAGGAAGAAAGCCAGGGTGGTGACGCCTATCTTGCCCGCAGCCGGGCTCGCGCCCAGATTGGCGGCTCCCGACAGGATGGCAACTGCCACCAGCGGGATCACCAGCATCTTGATCAGCTGGATAAAGAGGGTACCAAGCGGTGCAAAGATGCTGGCTTGTTCACCCATGAACGCCCCCACCAATGCGCCCAGCACCATGGCAACCACAACCTGGAAGCCAATGTTCTTAATGAGTCCTTTTGTTAACACAGAATGTTCCTTTATTTAGCAAAAATTCACACTTTCCCAGTGCAATTAACCAGACAGGGGAAAAACACCTGTTCATTCCCCTGAGCGCGCGTTTTATCTCATATTTATCTGCTGTTTTAAATCGACAAATCGTTAACGGAACTTATTGATAACTTTGCGACAAAGTGAAGATTCAAAAGGAACATGACGATTTTTCCAGCTTTATTCATGACAACTGACAAAACATTGTGCTACTTTTGCTGGGCAAACGTGCATACAGGGATGAAAACATGCTGAAAGTTAACGAATATTTTGACGGAAATGTAAAATCCATCGGTTTCGAGCAAAAAGGTGACAAAGCGACTGTTGGCGTGATGGAAGCCGGTGACTACCAGTTCAATACCGCCGCCCCCGAGCGAATGACGGTGGTCAAGGGTGCTCTCACCATACAGCTGGCCGATGAGGACGAATGGCACACCTACAGTCAGGGCCAATCCTTCGAGGTGGCCGGCCACTCCTCTTTCAAACTGGAAGTGAAAACCCCCACCGCCTATCTGTGCGAGTTCCTCGACTGAGTGACCGAATGCAGATGAGTGACTGAACAGTGCAAAGGAGCGGGCCCGGGTCTCGCTCCTTCTCTTTGATGCCAGTGCGCTCATTCCAACCTTCTTTGCCCGCTGCCAGCCACTCATTTGTATGCCGCCATCACACGCCTCAGCTTCCCCGCTTTCCATCGACTACAAAAAATTTACAATGTTTAGACGAAACCCATAATCGGAGTGGTGTCATGATCAGTGTCTTCGACCTGTTTTCCATCGGGATCGGCCCTTCTTCTTCCCATACGGTGGGGCCGATGCGGGCCTCTTACGCCTTTGTTAACGCGCTCAAGCAGCAAGGTCTGCTGCCTGGCACAGAACGGGTGGAAGTCGAGTGCTACGGATCTCTCGGCCAGACCGGCAAGGGTCACGGCACAGGCAAGGCCATCATTCTGGGGTTGGCTGGCTTTGAACCAGAATCGGTGGATATCGAAGCCATTCCCGCCTTCCTGAGCGAAGTGGATCGCAGCCAGTCCTTGCTGCTGGCGGGTGAGCAGCCATGCCAGTTCGCCCGGGTCGGTGCCATCATCTTCAATCGCCGCAAGACCCTGGCCGCTCACTCCAACGGCATGACGCTGCGCGCATTCGCAGGCAATGCTCTGCTGCTTGAGCAGACCTACTACTCCATCGGCGGTGGCTTCATCATAGAGGAGAGCCATTTTGCCAACGCCAAGGAAGAGGCGGCCCGCTTCGATGCAGCCCACCCCGTCCCCTACCCGTTCGAGAGCGGCGCCCAGCTGCTGGCCCATTGCCAGGAGAGCGGTCTCTCCATCTCGGGTCTGATGCTGGCCAACGAGAAGGTATTTCGGAGCGAAGAGGAAATCAAAGCCGGTCTGCGCAAGATCTGGCAGGCAATGCAGGCCTGTGTCGAACGCGGCTGCCGCAGCGAAGGGGTATTGCCGGGCGGCCTCAAAGTGAAGCGCCGGGCCCCGGCCCTCCATCGCCAGCTCAACTGCGAGACCAACTTCAACAAGGATCCCCTGATGGTGATCGAGTGGGTGGACTTGTTTGCGCTGGCCGTCAACGAGGAGAACGCCGCCGGTGGCCGTGTGGTCACAGCCCCTACCAACGGCGCCGCCGGCATCATTCCCGCCGTGTTGCACTACTACGATCGCTTTGTGCGCAAGGTGGATGACGAGCTGCTGCTGAGCTACTTCCTCACCGCCGCCGCCATCGGCATCCTGTACAAGAAAAACGCCTCACTGTCGGGAGCCGAAGTGGGCTGTCAGGGAGAAGTGGGCGTCGCCTGCTCCATGGCGGCTGGCGCCCTGACCGAGATCCTGGGCGGCAGCCCCGCCATCGTCGAAAACGCCGCCGAGATAGGTATGGAACACAATCTGGGCCTCACCTGCGATCCGGTGGGAGGGCTGGTGCAGGTGCCCTGCATAGAACGCAACGCCATGGGTGCAGTCAAGGCCATCAATGCCTCCCGCCTCGCCCTGCGTGGCACAGGTGAACACAAGGTGTCGCTGGACAAGGTGATCAAAACCATGTGGGAAACCGGCAACGACATGAAGACCAAGTACAAGGAGACAGCCCGCGGCGGCCTGGCTGTTAACATTACAGAATGTTAAAAACAGCCAATTGACTCCACTTTTTCCCGCAATACCCGGCCTGGCCGGGTATTTTTTTGCAAAACGTTTGCCAAGTGCTTAACAAAATGGATAAGCATCAAAATAAATTTTATACTCGCGCCTCTGATTCAACAAAAATAGATCTATTTCAACTTTTTTTAGGCTTTGAATCGTTACACTAGGGTTCTCTGGTTCATTGACCTCGGCGACGACGCCCTCGTCCCATGGATCACCCCGTTTCTGCGAGTGGGCATGGCGCCCCCTTCTATCCTGAGGTAATTGTTACATGATCAGCGTTTTTGATATCTTCAAAATCGGTGTTGGCCCCTCCTCTTCCCACACTGTCGGCCCGATGAAAGCTGCCAAACAGTTCGTGGATGAACTGCGTGCTGGCGGCAAGATCCGTGACATCACCCGGATCCAGGTCGATGTCTATGGCTCGCTCTCCTGGACCGGCAAAGGTCATCACACCGATACCGCTATCATCATGGGTCTGGCGGGCAATCTGCCCGAGAACGTCGACATCGACGGCATCCCCGAATTCATCTCCCGCGTAGAGCAGACCGGCCGCCTGCCGATCGGCCTGCACTGCCACACCGTCAGCTTCCCGCAGGGCGCCATGGTGTTCCATGACGAGGCGCTGCCGCTGCACGAAAACGGCATGAAGCTGACCGCCTTCATCGAAGATGAGGCTACCTACAGCAAGACCTATTACTCCATCGGTGGCGGTTTCATCGTCGACGAAGAGAACTTCGGCAAGGCCGACAGTGGCGACATGTCGGTGAGCTATCCGTTCAAGAGTGCGGCAGAGCTGCTCGCCCACTGCAGCCAGACCGGTCTCTCCATCTCCGCCCTGATGCTGGAAAACGAGAAGTGCTTCAACACCCCGGAAGAGATCTACAAGAAACTTGGCAAGATCTGGACCACCATGCGGGAGGGGATCGAACGCGGCTGCCGTACCGAAGGGATCCTGGCCGGCCCGCTGCGCGTGCCCCGTCGTGCCGCCCCGCTCTACCGTCAGCTGACTACCAATGAACATCTCTCCAACGATCCGATGAGCATCGTCGACTGGGTCAACATGTTTGCCCTGGCAGTGAGTGAAGAGAACGCTGCCGGTGGCCGCGTGGTGACCGCGCCGACCAACGGCGCCGCGGGCATCATACCGGCCGTGCTGGCCTACTACGACAAGTTCATCCAGCCGGTCGGCCGTGACGAATACACCCGCTTCTATCTGGCCTCCGCCGCCGTCGGCATGCTCTACAAGATGAACGCCTCCATCTCCGGCGCCGAAGTGGGCTGCCAGGGTGAAGTGGGTGTCTCCTGCTCCATGGCCGCCGCCGGTCTGACCGAACTGATGGGTGGCAGCCCGGAACAGGTGTGTGAAGCCGCCGAGATCGGCATGGAGCACAACCTGGGTCTGACCTGTGATCCTGTGGCCGGTCAGGTGCAAGTCCCCTGCATTGAGCGCAACGCCATCGCCGCCATGAAGGCGGTCAACGCCTCCCGCATGGCCCTGCGTCGCACCTCCAAGCCACGCGTGTCATTGGACAAGGTCATCGAGACCATGTACATCACCGGCAAGGACATGGACTCCAAGTACCGTGAAACCTCCCGTGGTGGTCTGGCCATCAAGGTGATGCAGGTTGCCTGCGAATAAGCAGTGTTTGCCAAAAACACAAAAAGGCGGGAATTCCCGCCTTTTTGTTGCCTGCTATTTGGAGACGCCCGCCATCTGGATTACCGCTGCGATTTATTCACTCTGCAATCGCATCCCTTGTTTATCGTATGAAATGCCCAATCAGAGGAAGTACCAGGATCTGAGCCAGCTACTCCACGATACGATCGGCCAGGGTTCCCACCGCCACCACGAAATAGTGGGAGCGATTCCAGTGGCGCAGTACCAGATAGTTGGGATAAGCCAGATAGGCGCGCCCTTCCACATCGTCGGGGCGAACCAGGAAGGCCTGCATCTTGGCACGGGGCAAGGTTGTGCCATCGAGCTGCCTCACGCCCAGTGTCTGCCAAGCCGATAACGGCCTGGACTGTTCCAGCCCGAGCAAGGCAGGATCCAGCGTCTTGGGCACCTTGACCTGACGGCCCCAGGTTTCATCCCCGTGCCAGCCATTCTGATGCAGATAATTGGCTGCCGAACCAAACACATCCGCGAGATTGCCCCACAAATCCTTCTTGCCGTCACCATCCTGATCGACGGCGTATTTGAGGAAGGAAGATGGCATGAACTGCACCTGCCCCATGGCACCGGCCCAGGAGCCCTTTAAGGCCGCAGGGGTCACATGTCCCTGCTCTATGATATGCAGGGCATCAAACAGCTGCCCTTTGAAAAATGCCTCACGTCGACCATCCCAGGCCAGCGTGGCCAGCGAAGAAATGAGCGGGAATTTACCGGTCAATTTACCGAAATTGGTTTCGACGCCCCACAAGGCGACAATAAAGCGCGGTTGTACGCCATATTCTGCCCCTATTTTTGTGAGCAGCGGCAAATGCTGACGATATAGGGCCCTGGCCTGATTGACTTTCCACTGCGGGACCGCACGGGGAATATAAGTGTCCAGCGTCACTTTAAATTCCGGCTGGTTTTTATCGTGCTTGATGGCAGGTTCGATGACCCGAATATCGGCAAACGCAGCCGCCACTGTCTCGGCCTTGATACCGGCCGCCAGTGCTTCCTGTTTGAGGCCAATCACGTAACGCTCAAAATCGGGACTGGCCTGCAACTGAGAACTTAACAGTCCCCCCAGTAATAACAGTGCCAGCTGACCCTTCATCAGCGGCTGACCTTTAATTGTGCCTTGTGCTGTTCCAGCAGATTTTCGGGCGGCGGTGGCACCTGCAGGTAGAAGCCCTGACTGCCGAGCGCCTCCATGACCCGGCTGGTCGAGGCAATCCCCAGGGGCTTGGCTGGATCCAGCTTGGTCATCAATACCAGCTCTGGACGACCAAATGTACTCATCAGCACCTCGGGTACGCGGGAGAAATCCTCTCTTCTTTCAACAAAAAGATAGGTCTCGGCTTTTTTACGACTTTTATAGACTGCACATAACATGGAAGTTGATATAATCCGACGGGTTTATTGCCTCTGATGGTGGCAAACTATAACATCAGGAATTGAATAACAATAACGGATTACCGTCTCTGTCTCGGGGAAGATCATGGTTGAGCGCGATAACGAATTGAAAGGGACTACCTTCACTATTTCTGTGTTGCATATCAGCGATGGCAAGCCTGAGCGGATCCGTCAGTTACTGGCGGCAAAAGTCGCCCAGGCGCCTCAGTTTTTTAATTGTGCCCCCCTCGTCATCAATGTGGAACGACTCGCGGATATCCCCGATTTTGACCAGCTCAAAGGGCTGGTCGAATCAGAGGACTTCGTGCTGGTCGGGATCACGGGCGCCAGGGATGAGGCAATGAAGACGGCAGCCAAGGCCGCGGGGCTGGCGGTAATGGCTTCTGGCAAGAGCCGCAAGGTCGAGCCGCTGCCACTGCCGGAACCCACCCCGTCTCCGGTGGCCGAGGTGAAGGCCGCGCCGGCGCCTCTGGTTCCGAGCAAGGTGCACGTGGGCCCCGTGCGTTCCGGCCAACAGCTCTACGCCGCCGGCACCTCGCTGGTGATACTGGGCTCGGTGAGCCAAGGGGCCGAAGTCATCGCCGACGACAGCATACATATTTATGGCGCCCTGCGTGGCAGGGCCATTGCCGGTGCCAAGGGCAACACCCAGGCACGGATCTATTGCCAGCAATTGCAGGCCGAGCTGCTATCCATCGCAGGCACGTTCCAACTGAGCGATGCACTGCCGGCAGGCCTGATACAACAGCCGGTGCATGTCCGGCTGGATAACGAACAACTCCGAATAGACCATATCAAATAGAGTTACAAGGAAGCGAGAATGGCGCGAATCATAGTCGTTACATCGGGTAAAGGTGGCGTTGGCAAGACCACAACCAGCGCGGCCCTGAGTACAGGTCTGGCTCAGCGTGGCCACAAGACTGTGGTCATCGATTTTGACATCGGTCTGAGAAACCTGGATCTCATCATGGGCTGCGAGCGGCGCGTGGTGTATGACTTCGTCAATGTGATCAACGGTGAGGCCAACCTCAATCAGGCCCTCATCAAGGACAAACGCTGCGAAAATCTGTTCATCCTGCCCGCGTCCCAGACCCGGGACAAGGACGCCCTGACCCATGAAGGGGTCGAGAAGATCCTGGATCAGCTGGCGGAAATGAAGTTTGATTACATCGTCTGCGACTCGCCAGCCGGGATCGAAGCGGGTGCCTTGATGGCGCTCTACTTCGCCGACGAGGCCATCGTCACCACCAACCCGGAAGTCTCTTCCGTGCGTGACTCGGATCGCATCCTTGGCATTCTGGCCTCCAAGTCCCGTCGTGCCGAGCGCGGCGAAGACCCGATAAAGGAACACCTGCTGCTCACCCGCTACTGCCCGACCCGCGTCAACCGTGGCGACATGCTGAGCGTACAGGATGTACAGGATATCCTGGCCATCAAGCTGCTCGGGGTGATCCCGGAGTCCCAGGCTGTGCTGCGCGCCTCCAACTCGGGGGAGCCGGTCATTCTGGACAAGGAGTCCGATGCCGGTCAGGCCTATGAGGATGCCGTTGCCCGCCTGTTGGGCGACACCAAGGATTTTCGTTTTCTGGAAGAAGAAAAGAAGGGCTTCTTTAGCCGACTGTTCGGGAGTTAAACATGTCATTATTGGATTATTTTCGTTCCAACAAGAAACAAAACACCGCACAACTGGCCAAAGAGCGGTTGCAGATCATAGTCGCGCACGAGCGTTCATCCAGAGGGGGGCCGGATTACCTGCCCCAGCTCAAGCAGGACCTGCTGGATGTGATCCGCAAGTATGTGCAGATCGACCCTGACAAGATCACGGTCCAGCTGGACAAGAAGAGTGATGAGCTGTCTGTGCTAGAGCTCAACATCACCTTCGCCGATGACAAAAAGGGATGAGCTGACGCCACATGCGTGACCCCTTCCCCCAATGAAGACCGGATCCTGTACCAGGGTCCGGTTTTTTATTGCCGCAAACAGGGCGGGCCACACGCCTGATCTCGCCAAGGAAGAGGGGGCCAGCTAGAATACCGCGCGCCACTGTTCGGCTTTGCCGACGGGGCGTCTCATTTTTATTATCTGGAACAGACGACCTATGTCTTTGAACGATGAAATGCACAGCGTCGAGGAGCTGCTCGACACCGCACTCGAACTTTTCATGGAGCTGGCCTCCGACAACTTGCCGGAGCAGGAGATTGCCGTCTTCAACCGGGAGTTCAACAGTCGCGGCCTGCTGGCGGAAACCGATCCGGCCGATGACTGGGAAGCGGACGTGGGATTTGCCGTAAGCGATACCGAGTATGCCGAGATCTGGATCGGGCTTGGTAATGCCGAACAAGAATATGAGCACCTGTTTGCCCGCATGCTGCTCTCCCGCCGTGTTGACGAGAAGTTCTGCCACATCGAATGGTTGCCCCAATAATTCCGGATCCCGATGATCAGCGTCCCCGCTATTATGCCCCCGAGCCGGTACGTCCGGCTCTGGGACGGCGCATGCTGAGCTGGCTCGGCAAGCTGCTGGCGGCAGTCCTGCTCGGCTCCATCGTCTCGGTGGTGCTGCTGCGCTTCATCGATCCCCCCATGTGGACCTGGCGCATCGAACGGGCCCTGTTTCCGCCCGCCAAGATAGCCGTGGTCAAGCATGACTGGGTGCCCATAGATCGTATTTCGCGGGAACTGCAACTGGCGGTGATCGCCGCAGAGGATCAGCGCTTTGCCGACCATAGCGGCTTTGACATGGATGCCATCAACTCGGCACTCAAGCACAACCAGCGCAGCAAGCGGGTACGTGGCGCCAGCACGCTGAGCCAGCAGACGGCCAAGAATCTCTTCATGTGGAGCGATCGCAGCTTCCTGCGCAAGGGGATCGAGGCCTGGTTTACCCTGCTGATGGAGCTGGGCTGGGACAAATCCCGCATCCTCGAGGTCTATCTCAATATCGTGGAGTTCGGCCCCGGCATCTATGGCGCCGAGGCCGCCGCCAAGCACTATTTTGGCAAATCGGCCGCCCGCTTGACTCGTTACGAGGCTTCTCTGCTGGCTGCCGCCCTGCCCAATCCCTGGCGCTATCGGGTCCAGCCTCCCTCCCCCTATGTTCAGCAACGCTCGGCCTGGATCCGTCGCCAGATGGGTCAACTTGGCCAGGCTACCCTCAACAAGGTATACAAGAACGATTGAGGAGCGGGCACAGAGCCACTTCTACCAATGCCCGATGGCCGTACATCGCCCCTGAGCGCATCAGCGTCATCTATCAGGGATCGGGGTCAGCAGGCAATGTCTCTGCCGGCGGGCCCAGATGACCGCCCACCGTGCTCTGGTGCAGCGGCAGATAGTGCCACCACCAGGCCTCCCGTCGTCGCTTGATCTGCTGCCGCCGCACTCGTCGCTTCATGACACCCCTCCAGTGGATCCCCCTTCAACCATACCTTCTACCCGCGCCGTTGGACAGGTGGCGGATCGGTATCCGCACCGGTCTGGCCGCCACCGCCAATACTTGCTACAGTAGCGAACCTCGATGTATCTGGAGTGATTTCATGGAACAACGTACCCCGGATCAGCTGGTCGAATGGGCCTATGATCAGTTTCTTGAGCAGGCCGCAGACATGCTGGCCCCCGAACAAATCGTCGACATCACACTGGAATTCGAACAGCGTGGCGCCGTCGAGGCGACCCTGCCCAATGGAGACTGGTCAACCGAACTCGGTGTACCGGTCGACATGGAGTCCTGGGTCGAGGTGTGGGTTGGCTTGCTGGACCATCAGGATGAGTTTGAGGTGATCTACGCCACCTTCCTGCTGCCCCGCTTTCTTAACGAGCACGATGTCCATGTGCGCTGGCATCGCCAGCAACAGGCATAAAAAAGGCGCCCCCGGCGCCTTTCTCTTTTCTGGTATGCCCCCACTCAGGGCTGCGCTGCAATGGCCTTGGCCAGACAGCGGCGACACCAGCAGGCGCTGGCCTCGCTCATGGGCAGAGCAGGCAACTGGCTGCACCAGCACTGTGCGATTGTTGCACCGGCCGACACGGCGCAAAATGCCGGCTCGCCACAACCAGGGCACGCATGGGTGCTTTTCGAGCCGTCCAGCTCTGCCATCACGGCCAGCTGGGCGTCGCTCTCCATGGCCGACCAGTGACCAATCTCGGTCAGGGTACGGCCACAGCCGAGGCAGAGCCCGTCCTTGGCCTGACAGTGGCCGATACAGGGGCTCGGCACTTACTCGCTGTCCACTGCCGAGTCGGTATCTGTGGCAACCAGGGTGATGCAGTTGTCTTCGATGACGATTTTTCCCTGCTTGTAGAGGCCGCCGATGGCCTTCTTGAAGGTGCCCTTGCTCATGTTGAACAGCTTGTAGATGAGCTCGGGTTCGCTCTTGTCACCGACAGCCAGACTGCCACCCTGCTTCATCAGCCGGGTCAGGATCCGGCCACCGGCATCGTCCATCCGATCCATGCCCGGCTTTTGCAGGGTCAGGTCCAGTTTGCCGTCGTCACGTACCTGCTTGACCCAGGCGGTCAACGGTCGACCCGTCATCACCCGGCCAAATACCTCGTTCTTGAACAGCATGCCGGAATATTCACCGTTGACGATCGCCTTGATGCCAAGCGGCGTGTGCTCACCCGGCAGTGCTGTTACCTCGTCACCAGCCTTGAAGGGGGGGTTATCGGTGCGCAGGAACCGCTCCAGCCGGCTGGTGCCTACCATGCGGCCCTCGTTGTCGAGCATCAGATGCACCAGATAGACGTGGCCCACCTGCATCGGCTTGTTCTGCTCACGGGTCGGCACAAACAGATCTTTTTTCATGCCCCAGTCGAGGAAGGCACCGATCTTGTTGGCATTGATCACCTTGAGACCGACTATGTCGCCCACCATGGCAAACGGCTTGTCGGTGGTGATCACCGGCTCACAGTCGGCATCCAGATAGAGGAAGACCTCCACACCGTCACCTTCAGCCACCCCTTCAGGCAGCTGACGCTTGGGCAGCAGCAGCTCGCCATATTCGTCGGCCGCCAGCCAGGCGCCCCTGTCTTCGAGCTCGATTACGGTGAGGGTGTTCATCTTGCCAATCTGTAACATGCTGATCTCTTCTTTCATTATCCGGATGGTCAATTTTTCATTGCCCGTATGGGCGCGCATGTTACCCCAAGAGCGGCAACAGGGCCTAGCCCCTTGCCCTGCTCCCGCATGATTTTCGAGGCCGTTTTCACGGTTTATGGCGATATAATCGTCATTCGGCCGGTGCTTTACTGCAAATACCCCCACTTTTGGGTAGACTGCGCCGCTGTTCAAATCCAGAGGAACTGTCGATGAATCCATCCACTCGTACCCGTCATCTCAATCAATGGATCCAGACCCACAGTGGGCAGGACATGACCTACCCGGCGCTGCATGGTTTTCTGTGTGCCCGTCTGGTGGGGCCGGATGCCCCTGACTGGCAGGCCCCGCTGGCCGGTCTGTTGCCACATGACGCCGAACTGGATGAGAAGAGCGCAGAGGCGCTGAACCATCTTATCGCCGAGCTGGAAGCTCAGGCCGACGAGGCCCAGCTGGCCTTGCCAAGCCAGTGCCGCCTCTCTACCGACAGCCCGGAGCAAGTGTTCGAGCAGAGTCACCCCCTCGGTCAGTGGTGCTACGGTTTCAGTCAGGGATTTGCCAGCTGGCCCAAGCCCAAGGATCTGAACGATCCCACCACCCAGTATCGTTTCAGCCTCGCTGCCGAACTCAGTCTGTTTCGCGACAAGCCCATGGCCCAGATGCTGCACGCGGCCGCCGGCAGCGAGCTACCCTTCATGGAATTTTGCAAACGCCAGCGCCAGAACATGAAGACGGCACTCAACCAGCTGTTGCAGCTGGATGAGTATCAAGCTGTGCCCGGCATTCAGGCAGCCCTCGATAGCGAGCAGGCCGAGCAGTGGCAGCAGTGGTTCGAACTGGCCGATGCCTGCCGCGACCCCCAGGCTCGCCTCGGCTGGTTTGACAAGGTGATTGACGATGCCGAGCCGCTGTTCGATGCCGCTTTCTGGCAGCAGATGGCTGGCCACGGCTGGAGTGCCCACGATGCACGCCCGCTGCTCGCCGCCAGGGCTGGCCGCGCCGATTGCCTGTTGCGTCTCGGCCAGCTGGAGCAGGCTCGCCAGGAATATCTGGCGCTGCTCGACCTGTGCATCGCCGATGAGCTGGGTTGCCGTTATCCCCTCTCCAGCCTCTATGCCCTGCAAGGGGATTGGGCCGCCCTGCGCGCCTTGCTGGTGCGCTTCGACGAGGCTTCCAGCTGGCTGCTTTACAACAGGGCCTTGATGGCATTTGTCTGTGACGGCCCCGAGGCGGCTCAGCCGCAGCTGGACGCCGCCATCAAGGCCAATGCCCATATTCCGGCCTGTCTGCTGGGCCAGCGCAAGCTGCCCAAACAGGAGCCCCAGAGCTGGCAGGCGGGCAGTCGCGATGAAGCAGCGCTCTACACACTGCAGAGCCGCGAGGCCTGGCTAAAGCACAACGCCTTGATCTGGTTGCGTAAAGGCTGAGCAGCCAGTCGTATAAATCAGCTTCGAACAGACCTGGTTGCGGCGTATGACGTGCGCAACCGCACATTTCTCTGGTGCATGTTCAGACAAACGCCCTTGTGTTACGTATCATCAAGGTCAAAGTATCAAGAGAAACTGCACTCGATGCAGCCGTCACAGCAGGATGTCATATGTCAAAGATCATAGAGCTGCTTGCGCACTACCCCCCCTATCAGCTGGTTCACGCCGCCGAGATGGTGCGCGATACCTTTGAGCAGTTTTACCAGCAGCGTTATCAGCTGACGGTACCCCAATGGCGCCTCATGATGGTGCTCGGCCCCAACTACCCCATCAGCCAGAAAGAGCTGGTGGAGGCGAGCGGGATGGACAAGGTGCGGATCTCCCGCGAAATCCACCGACTGGTGGAGAAGGGGATACTGTTTACCGAGAGCAGCGAACAGGACAAGCGGGTCAGCCTGGTCTCTCTCACCCATGCCGGGCTCACCTTGTTCCAGCAGCTCAAGACCGAAGCGGGCAGCTGGCAGCATACCCTCACCGATTACCTGCCTGCCGAGGCGCGTCAGTCCATTCGTCTGCACCTGCAAAGTGTCAGCGACGCCATCGAACAACTGCACCTGCTGGATAGCGAGCACAAGTCATGAACCTGAACAATTTCGCCACCATGGATGTCAACATGCTGCTGAGCCTGGTCAATATGCAGTTGCGTGATCGTTTTGATGATCTGGACGATCTCTGCAAGGCGCAGGATCTCGACCAGGAGGCCCTGGTCGCCAGACTCGCCAGCGGCGATTTCCACTACCTGCCGGATCAGAAACAGTTCAGATAGGGATCCGGATCACAACCCGGCCAACGGCACTGGCCCCGGGGCTAAAAGCTGATATGGTGATGATGACACCGTGGAATGACACCCAGCGACATGTATGGATACATCAAGCTGTCATACACGGTCGTTAGCCTCTGACCCGTGACACGCCAGCCAAGGACGACCCATGATGATCCTGACCCGACAGACCACGCTGATCACCCTCTGTGCCATTCTCATGATCAGTTTGTTTTCCCCCAGCCTGCCTGACAGCGCCGAGCAGTGGCTCAGCACCTTGTTACTGGGCTCTCTGGTCGCCGTGTGCCTGATGGTGGGCAGCGGCTGTCGTCACTTCATTCAGGATTGACTCACCCCGACTGGCAACTGCCGTTATACCTGCACAGAAAAAACAACGCAGCCCAAGGGCTGCGTTGTTTTGTTTGGTACGGTATGGCACTGCGCCATGGCCAGTGTCTTGATCAGAGTGCCAGGGTTTCCAGCTGGCCTTTGGCCTGCTCAATGCCTTTGGCTTGCGCATCCGGCCCCATGCCCATGCCTTCGGCGTAGATGAAGTCCACGTCCTTGATGCCGATGAAACCCAGCACGGTACGCATGTAGGGGGTCACCAGATCGGTGGCGCTGCCGACGTGCATGCCGCCACGGGGGCTGATCACCAGGGCGCGGGTGTTTTCCACCAGACCGACCGGACCTGTTTCGGTGTAACGGAAGGTCACGCCGGCACGGGCAATCAGGTCAATCCAGTTTTTCAGCTGGGTCGGAATACTGAAGTTGTACATGGGGGCGGCAATCACCACCAAATCGCTTCCTTTGAGTTCGGCGATCAGCTCGTCGGATTGTGCCATGACTGCCAGCTGACGTTCGTTCAGGTTGTCACCACCGCGCAGACCCGAGGCCAGCTCGCCGTCCAGCACCGGCAGGTTCAGGGTCGCCAGATCACGCATCGTGACTGTGTCGGACTGGTGGTCAGCCAGGAAGCCGTCTATCAGGGCGTTGGATTGGGAATATTGGCCCAGGATGCTGGACTTGAGTACTAGGATATTGGCCATGGTGAAACTCCATTTGGTTGTCGGTTGAACAGCTTGGCTGTCGATGGAGGTCACTCTAAACATTGAGCTTCTCTGCGGATAGCGAAAATAGATGCTCAACTTGTTCAAAAATTTTGACCTTAGTTCATTCTATCGCCAACGGCCCCATGGCCAACCGCCCAATGCTTGGCAGAACAAACGATTGCCGTTATGATCCGCCGCACTTTTTTCCAGCGACCCGGATCCCATGGCACCCTCGCGCAGGCACTCTCCTTTTGCTGGTGCAGTCTGGATGATGGTGGCAGGCCTCTGCTTTGCCGCCGTCAACAGTCTGAGCCAATATGTCAGCTTCAAGCTCGGCCTCCCCTCGACCCAGGTTGCCTTTCATCAATACCTGATCGCCCTGGTATGTCTGCTGCCCTGGCTGGTGCGCCACGGCCTGCGTCAATCTCTGATGACCAACCAATTGCGCCTGCACCTGCTGCGAGTCGCCCTGGCCGTGGTCGGCATCCAGTTCTGGCTGTGGGCGCTGGCGGTGCCCGTACCCATCTGGCAGGGGATAGCGCTCTTGATGACTTCCCCTTTGTTCGCGACTCTGGGTTCTGCCCTGCTGCTCAAAGAGCAGGTGAGCCGGGCCCGCATTCTGGCAACCCTGGCGGGCTTTGTCGGCGCCATGGTGATCCTGGCCCCCTGGACCGATGATTTCAGCTGGGCCTCCCTGCTGCCGGTGGCGGCCGCCCTGTTCTGGGCCGGTTACTCTCTGCTGGTGCGCTATCAGGCGGCAAGCGAGTCATCCCACACCATAGTGGTCTATCTGCTCATCTTCAGCACCCCCTTCAATGCCATGCTGGCCCTGCCGGAGTGGCAGTGGCCGAGCGAAACCCAGTGGCTGCTGGTGGCGGTGTCAGGGGTACTGTCGGCACTGGCCCAGATGTCCATCGCCCGCGCCTACAGCGTGGCCGAGGCTTCGTTCGTACAACCCTTTGATTTTGCCAAGCTGCCCATGAACGTGCTTGCCGGCTGGCTGGTGTTTGGCTGGGCACCGCCCGGCCGATTGTGGCTCGGCGCTGCCATCATCATTGGCGCCATCACGCTGCTTACCCATCTGGAGCAGCGCGCCCATCAATCTGTTTCCTGAGGTACGCCATGCGTGCCTCTTTTTTTGCCTGCTATTGCTGCCAATAGCGACAGAGACATTGTGACCATCGACATCAGGAGAGATCGTATGTTTGGAACCGCCACCCGCCCCAGCGCCACCCGCGCCCTGCTGCTTGGCTCGGGAGAACTCGGCAAGGAAGTCGCCATCGAGTTGCAACGGTTCGGGATCGAGGTGATCGCCGCCGACCGTTACCCCAATGCCCCCGCCATGCAGGTGGCGCACCAAGCCCACGTGCTGGACATGCTCGATGGCAATGCCCTGCGCGCCCTGGTCACCCTGGTCAAACCCGATCTCATCATTCCTGAAATCGAGGCCATCGCCACCGATACCCTGGCGCAACTAGAGCAAGAGGGGGTCAAGGTGGTGCCGAACGCCCGCGCCACCCAGCTCACCATGAATCGGGAAGGGATCCGCCGGCTCGCCGCCGAAGAGTTGGGTCTGCCCACCTCCCCCTACCGTTTTGCCCAGAGCAAAGAGGAGTTCATCGCCGCTGTCGAAGCCATCGGCCTGCCCTGCGTGGTAAAACCCGTGATGAGCTCATCGGGCAAGGGTCAGAGCGTGCTGCGGGATCTCGCCAAACTGGACGAAAGCTGGACCTATGCCCAGGAGGGTGGCCGCGCCGGTCGCGGCAAGGTGATTGTGGAAGGCTTCGTCCCCTTCGAGTACGAGATCACCCTGCTCACGGTGCGGGCCGTCGATGGCATTCATTTTTGCGACCCCATAGGCCACCGCCAGGAAGATGGCGACTACCGCGAATCCTGGCAGCCACAGGCGATGAGCACCCTGGCGCTGGCCCGCTCCAAGGAGGTCGCTGCCAAGGTGGTCGAGGCGCTGGGCGGTTATGGCCTGTTCGGGGTCGAGCTCTTCATCAGGGGCGACGAGGTGTGGTTCAGCGAAGTTTCCCCCCGTCCCCACGACACCGGCATGGTGACCCTGATCTCTCAGGATCTCTCCGAATTTGCCCTCCATGTGCGCGCCATCCTGGGGTTGCCCATCGGCACCATCACCCAGTACGGGCCGAGCGCCTCGGCCGTGGTGCTGCGGGATGGTCACAGTCAGGACATCCGCTATCAGGGCATTGGGGAGGCGCTGGCATTGGTATCGGGCGCCCAGCTGCGATTGTTTGGCAAGCCCGAGATCGCCGGTCGCCGCCGGCTCGGGGTCGCCCTGGCCCGTGGGCAGCAGTGTGAAGAGGCGGTGGAAAAAGCCAAGGCGGTCGCCGCCCGGGTCGAGGTGATTTGTTGACCAAAACCGGTTGCTGACGTGATCAGGCGCAAGGGGCATGGCAATGCCCCTTTTGCATTTTCCCGTCAGGCTTATAATCCCCCTTCAAATTTGTCAGGAGTACAAGATGTTAGCTGCCGTGATCTTCGATATGGATGGTGTTCTGATCGACTCGGAACCCTTTTGGCAACGGGCCCAGATGGCCGTGTTCTCCGGGCTGGGTCATCCCCACAGCGAGGAGGATTGCAACTCCACCATAGGCGTGCGCATCGACCAGCTGGTGGCACACTGGTATCGGCTTCGCCCCTGGGTGGGCCCCAGCCAGGAAGAGGTGATGCAACGCATCCTGGATCAGGTCATTGCCCTGATCCTGAGTGAAGGCCAACCCAAGGAGGGGGTGCTGGAGGCGCTGGCGTTGATGGAGGTACAAGGGCTCAAGATTGGGCTGGCAACCTCCTCCCCCTTCACCATGGTCGAGGCGGTGCTCGGCAAGCTCGGTATCCGTGATCGCTTTCTGGCGGTGCACTCCGCCGAGGTGGAGCGCTTCGGCAAACCGCATCCGGACGTTTACATACACGCGGCGGAAAAACTCGGGGTAGAACCGGTACACTGTCTGGCCATTGAAGACAGCTTCACCGGCCTGCTGGCGGCCAAGGCGGCCTCCATGAGGGCGCTCATAGTACCGGACCCGGCATTGGTCGGCGATCCCCGTCTGGCCATTGCCGATCACCAGCTCAGATCCCTCGGGGAGCTGAATGCCGCCACGCTGGCCAGCTGGGCGGCATAGACTCCCGCAGACAGCAATGGTGCTAAAGGAGCCAGAACGCCGTCTCCCCCTGACCACTGTCATAAACGTGCGCTTGCTCGCGGTTAACTCCCTCCCGGCCAACTAGAATCAGGGAAGAGAGGCGGCCCGAGGGCCCGAGGAGGTCACCATGATCGAGTACACCAGCAAGCGTATCGTCTGCCCCCACTGTGGCCATCATACCCGGGTCGAGCTGGATGCCAGCCAGGGGGATCAGGAGTTCTACGAAGATTGCATGGCCTGTTGCAACCCCATCCACCTGCGGCTGCATCTGGACGAAGCCCGTGACTGCCTGCAACTGTTTGTGGATGCAGACGACGAGCAGATGTTCTGATTGCGAGTCATCACAATTCGAGCGATCAAAAGGGCCTGCAATGCAGGCCCTTTTCCATGGCATGTCGGAAGCTTTCGCCCAGATCAGCCCAACTGGCGCGCAGCCAGTACCCGCTCCACCGTATCAACGATGGCCTGGGTTTGGGGATCGATCTCGATATTGGTGTGCCAGCCCGCCTTGACCCAGCCCAGATTGGTGCGAGCCAGGGTCTCCGGGATCAGGTTGACGCAAAATTCACCCTCTCGCACCTCACCCACTGTCAGGCTGATGCCGTCGATGCCGATGTAGCCTTTGGTCAACACATACTTCATGAGCGTGGGGGCAAGGCGATACCACACCTGACGATTGTTGGGGGTGTCGATGACCGAGATCACTTCCGCCGTGCCCATGATATGACCAGACATGGTATGACCGCCGATCTCGTCACCAAAGCGGGCAGCCCGCTCCACGTTGACCTTGTCCCCCGCTTGCAGCGTGCCAAGGTTGGTCAGGCGCAGGGTTTCCTGGATCAGATCGAAGCTGACCAGATCGCCTTCCACCCGGGTGACTGTCAGGCAGCAGCCGTTATGGGCCACGGAGGCCCCCAACGCCAATCCCTCGCCCCAGGCCAGGCTTGGCATGCGGATCACATGGGTGCGAAAGTTGGGAAGCGCTTTGATGGCAACCAGTTCGGCGGTCCCCTGCACTATGCCGGTGAACATGTCTCTTCTCCTGCTACGAAAAAAGGCAGGTTAACCCCGGCCCGCCGCCCAGACAAGCACGCCTGCTGACAAGCTTGCCCCTGATCGCTATAGTGACGGCGTTCACATTCAGGTTAATGAGGAAGAAATAATGCAGGTATATCAATGTTGTGAGGCCATTCGCATCGCCTATAACCAGATTGGCTCAGGTGAGCAGGGTTATGTGCCGCAGGCCATAGCGGCGACCATCAGGGCCCTCAATGCTGTGGCCTCCGACGAGCGGGTGCCGGCTGAACTGCGCCAGGAAGCCGCCTATGCCGCCGCCAATCTGCTGATCAGCGATCATCAGGACGCCTGAGCCAGGCAGAAAGCCTGCCGCCAACCGTTTCGCGGCGGGCGACTTTCAGGCTAGAATGACACCCCCGCATTTTGTCTCCTCCCGGTGAGGGGGCAAAAGCCCATCCTGTTATCCGTTCTTGCTCTTTTTATCTGATCCACTCGGAGGTGTCAGTGCAACGTTATTGGTCCGAGGCGAGGCAGCTCGTTCGTTTAGCCAGCCCCATTCTGGTCGCCCAGGTGGCCCAGATCGCCATGAACTTTGTCGATACCGTGATGGCGGGGCAAGTCAGCGCCATGGATCTGGCCGCCGTGTCGGTCGCCACCAGCTTCTGGTTGCCGATCATATTGCTGGTGCAGGGCATCATAATGGCGCTCACCCCCATCGTCTCCCAGCTCAACGGGGCTCGCAAACGGGACGAGATCCGCCCGGCCGTGCATCAGGGCTTCTGGCTGGCACTTATGGTCACTCCCATCGCCATGATAGCGCTCTATTTCAGCCCGCTGACCCTGCAATTCATGGACGTGGACGCCGTCATGGCCACCAAGACTGCCGGCTATCTGCATGCCATCTTGTGGGGGCTGCCCGCCTTCGTGCTGTTCCAGGTGCTGCGCAACTTCAGTGAGGGACTCTCCCACACCATGCCCACCATGGTGATAGGTTTCGTCGGGCTGGCGGTCAATATTCCCGCCAACTACATCTTCATCCACGGCCATTTTGGCATGCCAAAACTCGGCGGTGTCGGTTGTGGGGTGGCCACCGCCATCGTGCTGTGGGCCATGCTGCTGGCGATGATCATCTATGTGAAACTCTCCCCTCACTTCACGAAGATCAACCTGTTTGCCCAGCTAGCACGCCCCAATGGCAGCCGGATCTGGCGCCTGTTCCGACTCGGCTTTCCCATTGCCATGGCCATCTTCTGCGAGGTGACCCTGTTTACCGTGGTGGCCCTGATGCTGGCTCCGTTCGGAGCAGAAACGGTAGCGAGCCACCAGATAGCGCTCAACTTCTCCAGCCTGGTGTTCATGCTGCCGCTCTCCATTGGTGTGGGGGTGACTATCCGGGTCGGCCACAGCATAGGGGAAGGCTTGCCGGACCACGCCCGTGTCGCGGCCCGTACCGGCCTCATGCTGGGCATGGCGGTCGCGGCCTGCACCGCCGCCCTGACAGTGCTGCTGCGTGAACAGATAGCGACCATCTACACAGATGACATGCAGGTGATCACGCTGGCGGCTACCTTGCTGTTCTTCGCCGCCATCTATCAGGTCTCCGACTCGGTACAGGTGATAGCGGCCGCGGCGCTGCGCGGATACAAGGACACCAAGGCGATTTTCTACGTCACCATAGTCGCCTACTGGGGTCTGGGCCTGCCCACCGGCATGCTGCTGGGACTGACCGACTGGGTCGTTCCTCGCATGGGGCCGCAGGGCTTCTGGGTCGGTTTTATCGTCGGCCTGACCGGTGCAGCCCTGATGCTGGGCGCCCGTCTCAAGGTGATCTATGGCCGTTTCGGCACCCATCCGTAACGGACTGATCTGGCTGTGGGGGATGCAGCTGGCAGGCTGTACCCCCACCATAGAGGATCAATTTGCCACCTATCAAACCAGGGTGGCCCATGTACTGAGTCTCCCGTCCACTCCCTCTCCCGTCATTACGCTGGTGCCCTTCCCCGCCCAGCGGGAACTGCAGCGTTCACTGCCAGATCTGCGCATTGGCCTGCTCGATATCTTGCCCCTCAACCAGTGTGGCCTCGGCACCCTGGTGGCTGAACGCAACGGCCCTGTCGGGCGCAGCACGGATAACTTCAGCCAGCTGGCCTATGAGTGGCAACTGGTGCAGGGGCTGGCACGCTGCAAGACACAGGACCCCGTGGTAACACAGTGGCTGACCAGCCTTCGACAACAGAAAGCGGCCATGTTGCCGGATCGCTTCTGGAATGCGCTGGTCAGCACCCCGGAGCTGCGCCGGGTGCTGACCCCCAGACGAACCCCCTTGTCGCTGACCAGCACTCTGCTGGAGACCCGCCAGGCACTGGGTCAGTTGCAGCGCTGGCAAGAGGCGGTGGCCAGTCCCGACCATGTGACGGCATCCCTGCCTCCGTTGACGGATGCGCTGGAGAGCCTCTACCGATCGGATGCCCTGCCCCGGCTGCTCTATTCACTGCCGCTGGCTACGGCCTGGCTCAACCAGATAAGTGCACAACTGGAGCCTTTGCCCATCACCACACTCTGCCCGACCACGGATCCACAGCGACAAGATCGTCTGCGGGGGGCCATGACGCACTACTATGCCAGGGGGCTGCAACCCTGGCTGGCTCAGCTTGATCGCCAGTTCCGCCAGATTTCCCCTTCCCTGGCCGCCCTGTTTGACAATGCATCCCCGCCAGCCCTGCAGGCATGGCAGACAAGCTACGCCAGCGGGCTGGAGAGCCGCGTCTGGCTGGATTTTCGCGCCGCCACAGTGCGCCATGCCAAGGCCTGGCAAGGGGTCTTTTTGCGCTGTGAAGCACCCGGTGGCAAGCCCCCCCTGCTACCCAAGTCCGGATAGGGTGTGCCTGTAAAATCAACAGGCTGCGCAAGAACTCGGCAAACGGTCTCCTTTGTGCATACCGCCTGTTGACAGCCTTTGGGGGCATGGGTAGTATGCCGACCACGTCAGCAGTGCTGGTGTCATGAAGCGGTCATTACCGATTCTTGCAGTGGGTTTATAGCTCAGTTGGTTAGAGCACTACCTTGACATGGTAGGGGTCGTTGGTTCGAATCCAATTAAACCCACCACTTTTTCTGTGATGCGTCCTTAGCTCAGCTGGTTAGAGCACCACCTTGACATGGTGGGGGTCGGTGGTTCGAATCCACTAGGACGCACCATCACAGAATACCGAGTATGCGTCCTTAGCTCAGCTGGTTAGAGCATCACCTTGACATGGTGGGGGTCGGTGGTTCGAATCCACTAGGACGCACCATAATAGATTGCAGATGTGGGTTTATAACTCGGCAGGTTGGAACACTATATTGACATGGCACAGGCGATGTCGTTGGTTCGAACCAGTTTGAGTGCAGATGTGGGTTTATAGCTCAGTTGGTTAGAGCACTACCTTGACATGGTAGGGGTCGTTGGTTCGAATCCAATTAAACCCACCACTCCCCTGCAAAAAGAAGTCGCATTGCGCACCCTGCGTCCTTAGCTCAGCTGGTTAGAGCATCACCTTGACATGGTGGGGGTCGGTGGTTCGAATCCACTAGGACGCACCAGATTAAAAAAGCCCGCTACATGAGCGGGATTTTTGCATGTCAGGGCCACCTGCATCGCTACCGGATCAAAAAGCAGGGCCCGTGCGCCCTCCCCTTGATGCTGTACTGAATAAGCCGCCTCACTACCCAGCTTGCTGGCTTCTCTGTTTCCCACCCTCGTTGCCCTGTCACCACACACTGTCTGACGGGACTAGAAGAGATCCAGCTGCTGGCCGCAGATCCGCTCGAATGACTCGCCGATAAACGGCAGTATGGCATCCGCTATGGGCCTTAACTGCTTGTCGATGTAGTGCTCGTAGTCGATGGCACTGCGCCTGTATTCCAGCGGCTCAGGCCCATTGAGGGTCATCAGATAGGAAATGGTGCCCCTGTGCTGGTAGCGCTGGGGCTGACCGCGGCGCAGGTTCTCTTCATCGGCCAGCCGCGCCGCCCGTACATGGGGCGGGACGTTCTTCTGGTACTCCTCCAGCTTCTGACGCAGCCGCTTGCGGTAGATGAGCAGATCATCGTGCAAGCCAGCCCGGGTCTCATCCACCATGGTGCGCACATAGCCGCTGGGATCTTCATCGTGAAACACCAGCTCATAGAGCCGGGTCTGGAACTGTTTGGCCAGCATGGTCCAGTCGGTGCGCACCGACTCGAGCCCCTTGAACACCAGTTGTTCCGTCCCCTCGCTCGCCTTGCCAACCAGACCGGCATACCGCTTCTTGCTCCCCTTCTCCAGCCCGCGAATGGTCGGCATCAGAAAGCGGCGGTAGTGGGTCTCGTACTGGATCTCCAGATGACTGGGCAGGTCGAACTCGCGCTTGATCAGTGCCGTCCAGTTGTCGTTGATCATCCGCGCCAATCCATGACCAATCTCATCGGCCTGCTGCGAGCTTGTCTCCCTGGCCAGGTGGACGAAAGTGGAGTCAGTGTCGCCGTAGATCACCTCGAAACCTTGCGCCTCAATCCACTCCCGAGTCTGCTGCATAATGCTGTGACCGCGCAGGGTAATGGAAGAAGCAAGCCTGGGGTCGTAGAAACGGCAGCCCCCCGAGCCCAGCACGCCGTAGAAGGAGTTCATGATGATCTTGATGGCCTGGGAAAGCGCCTTGTTGTTGGCCGCCTTGGCCCTGTCCCGCGCCGCCCACAGGGTGGCGATGAGATCTGGCAGGAAGTGGCGAGTACGGGAGAATAGGGCGCCACGAAAGCCGGGGATCGCCTCATCCGGATGCTGCAGCCCCTCCACCAGCCCCATGGGGTCAATACAGAAAGTGCGGATGATGCTGGGATAGAGGCTCTTGAAATCGAGCACCAGCACGTGGCGATAGAGACCGGGTTTTGAGTCCATCACATAGCCGCCGGGGCTTGCCAGCCCGCCGTCGGCAGGCAGATTGGGGGCCACATAGCCACCGCGATGGAGCCGCGGCAGATAGAGGTTGGTAAACGCCGCCACAGAGCCACCGACCCGGTCGAGCTCAAGGCCGGTAAGGGAGGCCCGCTCGATGGCAAAGGGAATGAGGTGGCAGTAGTCGAAGATCTCCCATACCAGCCTGCAATCTTCCAGGTTGTAGCGGGCCAGCGCCTCCTTGTCGGAGTGGAACAGTTCGGTGATCTTCTCCCCCCGATTGGCCACATCCTCGATATCCTTGCCGCGGCCGAGCAGCTCGCTTGCTACAGCATCCAGGCTGTAACTGGCAAACTGCCAGGTGGCGCTTTTCAGGGTATCTATACCGTCGAGCACCATGCGCCCCGGTATGATGACATTGCCGGTCTGGGGATCGTTACGCGATGAGCGCCAGAAACAGAGCTCCCGCCCCCGCCCGAGCCGCAGCCGCCGCTTGTTGAGCTCGGCGCGGCGCAACAGCAACCGAAAGTCAAAATTCACCACGTTCCAGCCGATCACCAGGTCTGGATCATGCTGGCTGAACCACTGCTCCAGCGCCCCGAGCAAGGCATTCTCGTCCGCCACCCACTCCAGAGTTGTGCTCCACTCATCGGCGCCGACCTCGGGGGAGCCTATCATGATGACGCGGGCATCCAGCTCGCTGTAAAGTCCCACCGAGAAGAGGGCCCCGTCCATGGCACACTCTACATCCAGAGACACCCAGGAGAGCGTCGGCGTCACCGCCTGCGGCGCACAGCGCGCCTCGTTCACCTCCCAGTAACCGTGCTTGCCCCCCTTGCGCGCCGTTTTGCCGCCAAAGCGGACTCCGGCTGTGATGAAGCGCTCCATCAGAAACCGCTCCGGCAGCCGGATATCCGCCTCGAAGTGCTCCAGCCCGCGGATCAGCAACAACTCGATGGCGCGGTGAAAAGCGCTCAAGGTGGAGAAATAGCAAGCCACCACGGCACGCCCATCGAAGGTGTGCATGGGCAGGCGCCGAAACCGTCCGCTCACGCCTGAGCCCTTGAACAGCTCGGCCGCCTCCTGCATGTGGCTCTGTGGCAGGAAGAACACAGGCTCCTGCCCGGGCACCACCAGCCGTACCGGTCCCTGCTCGCTCCAGAGCCACATCACTATCTCTGTGCGTCCGCGCACGTCCCGACCATGGCGGGTCAGGATGAAGCCGTCCAGGGGCGCAGTTGCAGGAGAGGTCGTCGTCACGGTGGGCTGGGTCACAATCATTCAGGATAAAGGGGCCGGTTTTGGGATGGGAGTATTGTACGTTCATACAGTGCTTGCCCGCAATCGTCATGCCAGGCTGCACCGCAAGGCTCATGCTGATAAGCTCGAAGACGCGCACACGTGGGCAAGCGTGCTGTCACCGGCATACCTGCTTGCACCGGTTCACCCCATACAAGGAATCCATAGTGGCACTCTATTCCCTGCTGGATCGGCTGGCCATTCCCTACCAGCGATTCGATCACCCTCCCGTCTTTACCTGTGAGGAGGCGAGTCAGCTGTTGCCTGACTTGCCCGCCGCCAGGACCAAGAACCTGTTCTTGCGCGATCCTAAAAGCGAGCGGCTGTTTCTGGTGGTCACGCCACAGGAGAGCCGGGTCGATCTCAAGGCGCTGGCTGCCAAGCTCGGAGTCAAGCGACTGAGCTTTGGCTCCCCGGAGCGGTTGCATGCCGCGCTCGGTCTAACCCCGGGTGCCGTCACCCTGCTTGCCATGGTGCGTGATACGGAGCAGGCGGTGGAACTGGTGGTGGATGAGCAAGTCTGGCAGGCCGAGCAGGTGCAGTGCCATCCGCTGGTCAATACCGCCACCCTGCTCATCCGACTGGACGATGTACGCCGCCTGCTGACCCATCTGGGCCGGGAAGCCACCGTCATGATCCTGCCAGTACTGGCTGAGTGACGGGCAGCGGATCAGGGACTGCTTTTCCCCACACACGCATCAGCGGCTGCCAGGGCGGCCGCGTCGCAGTGATGCATGGCTGGATGCTTAAGCCATTGATAATGGGTTGGATTCATGCTGTGATCCAGCACTGCCAGCTATCGACCTCATAGGTCGGGACGCGGTTAACAGGTGGAAGAGCCCTGAGAGACCCTTGATGCATAATCTGTTTTCCTCCGCACAATTGCTGAGTCTGGTACTGTTTGTCACGCTGTCCCATGTCGGGGTCGCGGTCATTTTTGCCTATGTGTGGCATACCCAGCGCCGCATCAAGGGCCTGCTCTACTGGTCTGCCAGCGAACTGGCTATCGCAGCTTCGTTTTGCGGTCTGCTGCTCCGGCCGCTCGAGGGGGATATCTCCCTTGCCAACATACTGCTGACCAACCTGCTGCTGCTTGCCGCGCCCCTGCTGTATGAGCGAGGCTTGCGCCACTTCTTTCGACGCGAGGCAGACCAGCTTGGCTGGCTCTGCCCTGCCATAGCACTCATCGGATTTGTGCTGTTTGCCCTGACCGCCAGCCTGCGCCCCCTGTCTGACGTCCACAGCCGGATCATGGTCCTCTCCGCCGTGCTCTCCCTGCAATTCGCGGTACTGATCTGGCAGCTCTGGCGTTATCAACGTCTGGCCCCCCTCTATCGGGTATTGCGCTTTGCCATACTGCTGCTCGGTCTGCAGTTGCTGCTGCAGCTGCTCCGGATAGCCAAGCACCTCTGGCAGCCGGAACTCAACGCCAGTACCTTTACCGACCCCTTGCTCGGCCCCGTGATCCTGCTCAGCCTGCTCTTTACCATAGCCCGCAGCTATCTGTTGCTCAGCCTTGTTCATACCCGCCAGCAACAGGCACTATTGGCGACCCAGCGCGAGCTGGAGCGGCGGGCCAATCAGGATGAGCTGACCGGTCTGCTGAGCCGCCACTATTTTCAGCAACTGTTGCAGGCACAGGTCAGTGCAGGAGCCAACCCCTGTCAGCTGTTGCTGATCGACCTGGATGACTTCAAGCAGATCAATGACCGGCACGGTCATCCCGCCGGGGATGCCATGTTGCGGCTGGTGGGTCAGGTGATACGCACTACCCTGCCACGGCAGGGGATAGCGGGGCGACTGGGGGGAGACGAGCTGGTCATTTTCTTGATGGAAAATCCGCAAACGCTGCCACATTACTGCCACACCCTGCAGCAACGGATCGCCCAGGCCACCTCGCAGCTCGCGGGCGGTCCCATCAGCATGAGCATAGGTCTGACGTCGCTGCAGCCGGGAGAGCGCTTCGAGCAGGCATACCCCAGAGCGGACAGGGCGCTCTATGCGGCCAAGCAAGGGGGGCGACAACGGACCTGCGTACAGGAGCCCCACCACAGCGAGCCGCAACTGCTCCAACCCCTGGTCACTGGCTCGTGAACAGGCCGTCGACCATAGAGTGCCGCCCGGCGCAACCTGACGATGTCCCCGCCTATCGCAGCTATGTGACCGAGTGCGGCGAAGCGGGTCTGCCGCTCTATCAGGTGGCGCAATTTGACCCTGACGGCTGGCTGCAAAGCCTGCTCGATCACGCAGAGGGCCGTCATCTGCCCATGGGGTATCTGCCCACCACTACCTACTTTGCACTTGAGGAGGGGGAGATACTCGGCACACTGCGGCTACGCCACGGCGACAACCCGGCCACGGCGCAGTGGCTTGGCCACATAGGTTACGATACCCGCCCCTCCCGCCGCGGTGAGGGCGTTGCCCGCACCCTGCTGCGCTGGTTGCAACAACATGTATTGACCGGCCCCGTCCTCATCAGCTGCGATGAAACGAATGCAGCCTCCCTCAGGATCATTGAAGCTGCCAACGGACAGTGGCTGGATCGTCGCTACCATGCAGGGGATGACTGCTGGGTACGGTTTTACCGCCTCCCGCCCCTGCGTTGAGCCGCCAGCCAGATGCCGCGTCAAACGGCAGCCATAAACAACATGAGCGCCCGAAGGCGCTCATGTTGTGACTGATGACGTGATGATGAGTGGCGATCAGTAGCTGTCTTCCTGCTCGGCGTTCATTCGGGCCAGACGGGCATGGGCTTCCTCTTCGGCGCTCTCGATTTCGTGCAGCACGGAATCGATATCGATGGCCTCTGTGCTCTCCTCGAACAGGCCGGTCAACTCGCTCTCCGGGGTCAGCTTGCCATCTTCAAACAGGGCCCACATCTCCTTGGCGTAACGGGTATTGAGCAGCTCGGGGGCATACATGCCGTAATAGTTGCGCATGTTGTTGACGTCCCGCTCCAGCATCGCCTTGGCCTGGTTGTTGGCGGCGGCATCCACCACCTGGGGCAGGTCTATGATGACGGGGCCCTGGGCATCCACCAGCACGTTGAACTCGGAAAGATCCCCGTGGATAAGGCCCGCGCAGAGCATGCGCACCACATAGCGGATCACCTTGTCGTGATCGATGACAGCCTGCTCGGGTGAGAGTGCCACGTCATTGAGACGGGGCGCCACATTGCCATCCTCGTCGGTGATAAGCTCCATCAAGAGCACACCGTCGAGACAGACATAGGGCTGCGGTACCCGCACGCCAGCTGCCGCCAGCTTGAACAGGGCATCCACTTCTGTGTTCTGCCACACCTCTTCGTGCTGTTTGCGACCGTACTTGGAGCCTTTCTCCATGGCGCGGGCGCTGCGACTGTTACGCACCTTGCGCCCTTCCTGATACACCACGGCCTGCTTGAAGCTGCGCTTGGACGCCTCTTTATAGACCTTGGCGCAGCGGATCTCGTCGCCGCAGCGCACCACATAGACGTCGGCCTCTTTGCCGCTCATCAGCCGGCTGATGACGTCATCGACCAGGCCGTCATCAACCAGAGGTTGGATTCGATTTGGAATTTTCATGGCCGCCCTTTTACCCTATTTGCGCCTCAGAAGATAGCCCCTATGAGGCCAGCTTGCATATCCCTGTTCCTTGACACCTTCCGGTGCCCCATTTGCCGCTGTTTTACTCACCAAACTGCTTAAAGGACAAGCGCTTGTCACCGCTGTCATCTCAGGTCGCCAGCCAGTGTCTTTCCCTTCAGGGTTCGGGTGGCAGACCGCTGCGGATCCGCTTAATCCCCTCTTCGTAGAGACCATCCTCCCCTTCTTGATGTTCCTGGGTTTCGAAGATCTTGAGAAACCACATGTACTGCTCTGGATACTGGCTCAGCTGCTGCTCCACCATGCGGTTCATGGCATTGACGTCTGCGGTCAAATCGTCCGTGGGATATGGATCAAACGGGGGTTCAATCTCAAGCCGGTAGCACTCTTCATCTTCGTCATAGCAGGCGAGGATGGGCACAGCACGGGCACCGGTCAGCTTCACCAGCTTGGGCAGGGCCGGCAGCGTTGCCTTGGGGTGACCGAAGAAAGGGATGAAGATGCTCTTCTCACGACCATGATCCTGATCCGGCAGATAGAAGAAGTTGTAGCCGCTGCGGATGGCCTTGATGGCCGGTTTGATGCCGACACTGCGCTCATACACCTTGCCGGCTTTGGATCGCTCGCGGTTGATATACCAGTCAAATACCTGATCTTTCGGGCTCTTCATCATTGTACAGAGCGCAAGACCCTCATCGGTCAGGTAGCGGCCAATCATGTCCACCGCCCAGGTGTGAGGCACGACCAGTATCATGGTGCGCCCGGCGGCCAGCTCCGCCTCTATATGCTCCCAGCCCCGTACCTTGATGCGGCTTTTGAGATGCGCGGAGCTGCGCAGGGTCAGCTCGCCAAAGCCCATGAATGCCTTGAGACCGGTCCGGATCGCTTTGAGCAAGAGGGTACGGCGCCCTGCGGCATCCAGCTCGGGAAAACAGATCTTGAGATTGGTCTCGGCAATGTAGGCCTGCTTTTTGGAAAGTCGCAGCAAAGCCGGGGCCACGGCATTGGCAAAACGCCCACGCACGCCGTGAGGCACCCATGCCAACAGACACAAAAAGCCAAGCGCCAGCCAACTGCCCCACCAGCGCGGATGGAGCAGACGGGCATGAAATGAGGTATCAAAAACCGGATCGTGTGAAGACATCGCCGCCATCAAGTCATAGAAAATAAACGGTTATTTTAATTATCCTGACAATTTTTTCCACTTTGGGGTGCAGTGGTCTTACCAACACACAGACTCGTACCCAATAAAAATGGCCCCGCAGGGCCATGATCACGATGACAGGTCAGGCGCCGGGAGGAAGATCGCCACGGATCCGCTTGATCCCTTCTTCATAGAGGCCGTCCGACCCTTCCTGCTCTTCACGGGTATCAAAAATCTTGAGAAACCACATGTATTGGCCCGGATCACGAGTCAGTTGCTGCTCAATCATGTTGTTCATGCGGCAGGTGTCCGCCATCAGATCGGCGCTGGGGTAATCAGCAAACGGCGCCTCTATCTCCAGACGGTAGCAGTACTTGGCCTCATCGTAGCAGGCCAGCATGGGCACTGCCTTGGCACCACTGACCTGCACCAACCGCGGCAGAGCAGGCAGGGTTGCCTTGGGATAGCCGAAGAAGGGCGCAAAGATGCTCGCCTCACGGCCATGATCCTGGTCCGGCAGATAGAAGAAACTGTGTCCACGCTTGACGGTTCTGATCACCGACTTGATGCCGGCACTGCGTTCATAGACACGGCAACCATTCTTGGCTCGTTCCCGATTGATGTGCCAGTCAAATACCGGATTGCGGGCACTCTTCATCATGGCGCACATGGGCACGCCACGCTGGGTGAAGTAGTAACCGGCAGCATCGACCGGCCAGCTATGGGGCACAACCAGTATCATGGGGCGGCCGGCGGCCTGCTCCGCCTCGATATGCTCCCAGCCCCTCACCTGGATGCGCTTCATCAGGTAGGCGGGGCTGCGCACGGTAAATTCACCAAATCCAAGCAGGGTCTTGAGACCGATGCGGATGGAGGTCATCAGGATGGCATCACGCTCGGCCTGGCTCTTGTTGGCAAAGCAGATATCGAGGTTGGTTTTGGCGATGTAGATCTGTTTCTTGGAGACCTTAACCACCAGCGGCGCCAGCCATTCTGCCAGCTTGTCACGCCAGCGGGGCGGCACGAAGGCGAGCACACAGAGTGCGCCGAGTGCCAACCAGCTTGGCCAGTAACGCGGTCGCAATAAACGGGTCTGAAAAGAGGAATCAAACACAGGATCTTGGGAAGACATGAATGAGGTCAAACGAAGAAAATGGGGTTGCATTGTATTCGTCCTGACAGGTAATACCAGTGAAATTCATCGTGAGCACCTCAGGGTGAGCGCTGGTTCAAAAAATGGATTTCCCAGCGGCAAAAAAAGTCTCCTTCAACACTTAACCGCAGACAAAAAAGCGCTCCACCCATGGCGGAGCGCTCTCACTACTTCTGGCCAGTGGAGCATGTCGTACACGCATGCCCTTCTCGTAGACTGACCCCTTACCCCGAGTCTCTCCAGGAGAGTCGTGCCTAGCGGCGGGCGCCGTGTCGGGCGATGCCGTGATCCATGTTGATCTCCCTTAGTGGCAGGAAGAACATCAGATAGCGCAAGGCCACATAGCCGACGATCAGGGTGGCGGCACCCAGTTCGAAGTGGGCCAGCAGATTGACCTGCTCCACATAGTGGGTTGCTTGTGGCCACTGCGCCAGCAGGTGGCTCACCTTGAACAGGGCGGTGGCACCTATCACCAGCGGGAAGGTGAAGGCGGCATACCCAGGTGAAAACGGCAGGCGCAACAACTTGATAAACGCCAGATAGATGATGCAGGTCATCAGAATGGCGATCCCCAGCAACACGGCCACCAGCAACAAGGAAGGATCCTCGGTCACGGTCAGATAACCGGCGAGTGACAGACTGGCAGGGGCCGCCAGAATGGCGATGGTCGGCTTGGCGGCATCCGGTACTTCATGGCTGAAGATGAGGCGATAGAGCATCAGCGGCAACATCAGGCCGTAGCAGAGCATACCGAACCAGAGCAGGCCGTCGGCCAGCGCGGCAAACTGGCCACCCGGAAAGGCCACGTCAGCCACTATGATGCCCACCGGTGGCACAAACCAGCTCGGCACCATGTGATGGATCTCGAACTGCCTGGCTCTGTGCCAGACAAACGTGGCCAGAAACAGCAGATGCAGCGCAACGGCAAACAACCAGAGCCCCTCGCCCAGACCGGGGGCCAGCATGCCGACCGCCTTGGAGACCACCATGGTGGCCATGGCATAGGTGGGCACAACGCTGCCCACCACAGGGTGAGCCAGATCCTGCCACAGCAGGCGTGGATGAAGCAGAAACTTGAAGGTGAGGATCACCAGCAGCACGGCGGCAACGGCGGCGCCCAGCAGTTGCAGGCGACCATCGAACTGACCGGCGTTTTCCCAGCACCAACCGAGACTGGCGATCCCGAGTGCCAGGCCCGCCATGGGGGTCGGTGCCTTGCCTAAGGATTGACGAGTTCTTGCGATCATGGCTGAAACCTCTTGTGAGAGACGATGAGCATAGGATAAAGCGCCGCTATCGTTTACGATATCTAAATGAATTGAATCAATTGTTCAGGTAAACCAAACATGAAACTGACCCTGCAACAACTCAAGGTCTTCGCCACCATAGCCCGCTACGGCAATCTGGGGCTGGCCGCCAACGAGCTCTGCCTGAGCAAGGGCGCCGTCTCCCAATCATTGCAGGAACTGGAGCGCCAGCTCGCCACCCCCTTGTTTGACCGCATTCACCCCAGATTGCAGCTCAACAACGAGGGACGCTTGCTGCAACCGGCCGCCGAAGAGCTGCTGACCCGGATGCTGGATATTGAAACCCTGTTCAGCCCGGATGCAGAGCCAAGCGGCCAGTTGCGTCTGGGAGCGAGCCAGACCATAGGCAACTACCTGCTCCCAACCCTGCTGGCCAGCAGCAAACAGGAGCTGGGGTTGCCGCCCAGGGTCACCATCACCAACACCCACCAGCTCTGCCATTTGCTGGCCAACTTCGAGCTGGATCTGGCCTTGATAGAGGGGCAGAACCACCATGCTGATCTGGTGAGTGAACCCTGGCTCAATGACGAGATGCTGATCGTGGCTCATCCTGATCATCCCCTCGCCCGGCGCAGTCGCCTGTCGCTCAGCCAGCTGAGCGATGAAACCTGGGTGCTGCGCGAGCCACAGTCAGGCAGCCGCGAGCAATTCGAGCAACAGATCCAGCCCGGGCTGCCTCGCTGGCAGGCAGGGTTGGAGCTCAACACCCTGGAGGCCGTGATGCTGGCGGTTGAAAAGGGGCTGGGGATCTCCTTCATTTCCCGCCTGGCAGTGTCGGATCGGTTGCAGGCCGGTCGTTTGGTGGCCTTCTCCCTTGCCCGGCATTTTCCCCGCCAGCTCTCCCTCATCTGGCACCGGCAGAAATACCACTCCGCCACCCTGCGCCGCTTTCTGCAGTTTTGCCGCGCGCAAGAGGGGGCCCTGCCTCAACCCCTGGCGGACATAACCACACGGGCAAAAGCGCAATAAGATGATCGGACTCGATAATCGCGCCCGATCAACTGGCTTACCCCTTGCCCAGACAAAAAAAGAGAGGGCGCCCAGGCGCCCTCTCTGTCCATCCGTTATCAGGGTGCGGGTTGCAAACCACGCTCGACCCACCCCAGCACTTGTCTGGTCAGGGCCTGCGGCACCCAGGGGGAATCCCTCAATCCCTGCCTGACACAGGCGGCGAAATGATCCGCCTCGTGCTGCATGCCACCGCCCGCTACCTGCGCCTCTATGTCTCCCGGCCAGGCAGGCAAGGGATCCCCCGTGACCCAGCGTACCTGCTGGGGGTTCCACCACTTGCCGACCAGTTGCAGGGCCCAGCCCTCGCCGCCCAGATACGCCGCCTTGTCGAGATCCTGGACGATGGAGGCATCCAGCTCGGCCGCGAGGGGGCCGGCAAAGCGGAAGCTGGCGGCCTCGTCCACCTCGCCCGTCTGGCGGGAAAGAGCGACCTGCGGCTCACCGGCAGCCAGCCCCAGCTGGTGACAGATGGCAGCGTAGAGCCAGAGCGGATAGACACCCACATCCCAGGCAGCGCCCCCGGCCAAGGCGGGATCAAACAGTTTGCCGGACCTCTCCTGCACCGAGCCGAAGGCCGCCTGCAGCCGATTGGGGGCAGGCAAGGCGCCGAGTCGCCGCAGCAATTCGCGCATGGCGGGGAAGCACATCACCTTCATGGCCTCCATCAGCAGCAGGCCACGGGCCTGGGCGAGCTGCACCAGCGCATCCCAGTCTGCTACTTGAGTCACCGCCGGTTTTTCCACCAGCACGTGCTTGCCCGCCAGCAACATCTGCTTGATCAGGTCGGCATGCTCCGGGTGGATCACCGCCACATAGACGGCCTCCACCTCGCTGCTTGCCGCCAGCGCCTGGTAGCTGCCATAGGCAAGGGGCAATCCCTGCTCCTCGGCAAAGTCCCGGGCTCGCCCCTGATCACGGGCGGCGATCGCCACCACCTGTCCCAGACTGGCGTGCTCATTCACGTCCTTGCAAAAGCGACGGGCAATGGCCCCCGCCCCGGCAATGCCCCAGCGCAGTGGCCGCGCGTGTGACTCTTCTTGCATCATCATTGCTCCTTATGCGGTGGCCACGGCGCTTTACGCCTTTGCCAGACTGCGCAACCAACTGATCTCGTCGCCCCAGATCGTCTCGTCTATGGTCTCCAGGATCAGCGGAATGCCATCGAAACGGTCGTCATTCATGATGTGGTGGAATACCGCCTCCCCCAGATTGCCTTCACGCAAGCTGTGGTGGCGATCGACCCGGCTGCCGAAGGTGCACTTGGCGCCGTTGATGTGCATCCCCTTGAGATACTGGAAGCCGACGATGCGATCGAAATCGGCAAACACCTGAGCGCAGGACTCAGGGGTACGCAAGTCGTAACCGGCGGCGAAGGCGTGGCAAGTATCGAAGCAGATACCGACCCGACTCTTGTCCTCCACCCCGTCGATGAGGGTGGCCAGGTGTTCGAACGACCAGCCGAGGTTGGTGCCCTGCCCGGCTGTGTTCTCTATCACGGCCGTCACCCCTTGGCTGCGCTCCAGCGCCCAGTTGATGGATTCGCTCACCAGTCTAAGGCTGGCCGCTTCCGGGATCTGCTTCAAATGGCTGCCGGGGTGGAAGTTGAGGTAGCAAAGCCCGAGCTGCTCGCAGCGCTTTATCTCATCGAGAAACGCATCGCGAGACTTGGCTAGGCCGTCGGGATCGGGATGTCCCAGATTGATGAGGTAACTGTCGTGGGGCAGGATCTGCTCCGGGCGAAAACCGGCTTTCTCGCACGCCAGTTTGAAGGCTCGGATACTGGCCTCGGACAGCGGCGCCGCCTGCCACTGGCGCTGGTTCTTGGTAAACAGGGCGAAGGCGTTGGCACCGATGGCCTGGGCGCGGGCTATGGTGTTCTCCACCCCGCCGGCCGCACTGACGTGGGCTCCGATATATTTCATGAGATCTCCTCTGCTCTGTGAGAGCGCCATTATGCCTATCTGCCCCGCCCGCGCCAAACCGGGATCTTCGATGATCACTTTCGATTACCACTATAGAGAGCCCGACCAGAGCATCTGACCACCGATGTCGTGCATGACAGAGGGAGGCGCCCCGTCACTGGCCGCTCGACAATGCCGGGGCAGGTTCACTGGCGAGCGCCGTCTCCAGCACACCGCCCAGCCAGTGAATGAAGGCCTGCACCCTGGGCGAGAGCTGACGACGATGGGCATAGAGAGCATGAATGGGCAAAGGAGGCGCCTGCCACTGGGGCAACACCATGACCAGTTCCCCACTGGCGAGCAGTGCCTCTACCCCGACTCGCGGCATCTGGATGATCCCGAGCCCCGCCAGCGCCGCGGCCAGATAGGTTTCGCTGTCGTTCACAGTGAGGGCGCCGGCCATCGCCAGCACGGCGCGAGAGCCATCTGCCTGCAAGTACTCGAAACCGGCCTCCCTGTCCCCCGGCACGGCGCCATAGTGGACCAGTCGGTGCCCCGCCAGATCCGCCAGGGTCTGCGGCACCCCGTAACTGGCCAGATAGGTGGCGCTGGCGCAGTTGATCTGGCGGTAGTGGCCCAGGGGACGGGCGACCAGACTCGAAGATTCCAGCTCCCCCGCCCGTATTACACAGTCGAAGCCTTCGCGTACCAGATCGACACGCCGATCCGTGCTGCTCAGCATCAGTTGCAGGTCGGGGTGGGCCCCCAGAAAGGCAGGCAGCGCCGGTATGACCAGATGACGCGCCATCCGGCTTGGCATGTCCACCCGCAGCTGGCCGCTGAGTTGCCCATGCGGCCGAAACAGCCCATTGAACTCCTCCATATCGGCCAGCAACGCCTGACAGCGGGCATAGCAGAGCTGGCCATCCGTGGTCAGTTGCACCCGCCTGGTGGTGCGATGAAGCAAGCGGGCTCCCAGCTGCTCCTCCAGCCGTCGAATAGCCGCGGAGAGCGTCGCCTTGGGCATGCACATCTGCTCGGCGCTGCGGGTGAAGCTCTCAAGCTCGGCCACCCGCATAAACATTCTCATCGCATCCAGTTGATCCATGGCGTCATTGTCACTTTAAACGGAACAGTACATCTATTATTACCCTCTTTATCCATAATGTACGTACCAATAGAGTGGCACTACCGGCTCGTCTCGAGCCCGCCCCCACCCCATTGACAGGAGTCGTACCATGACCCGTTCCATCGCTCTCATCACAGGCGCCAGCCGCGGCCTCGGCAAACACTCGGCTCTTGCCCTCGCCGCCAAGGGCGTCGACCTCATCATCACCTACCGCAGCCAGGCCGAAGAGGCGGCTGCCGTGGTGGCGCAAGCCAATGCACTCGGCGTCAAAGCCCACGCCTTGCCGCTCGATGTGGCCGACAGCGCCTCCTTCGCCGCCTTCGCGGCTGAGGTGCGCCAATTGCTGCAGCGAGAGTGGCAACGGGAGCGGTTCGACTTTCTGGTCAACAATGCCGGCATCGGCATCCACGCCAGCTTCGAGCAAACTACGGAGCAGCAGTTCGATACCCTCATGAACATTCACCTCAAGGGGACCTTCTTCCTGACCCAGCAGCTGTTGCCCCTGATCTGCGATGGCGGGCGCATCATCAACCTCTCGACCGGCCTCACCCGTTTCGCGCTGCCCGGTTACGCCGCCTATGCCGCCATGAAGGGAGGAATAGAGGTGCTGACCCGCTATCTGGCCAAGGAGCTGGGCCCGCGCGGGATCGCCGTCAACGTGGTGGCACCCGGTGCCATCGAGACTGATTTTGGCGGGGGTGTGGTGCGGGACAACCAGGCGGTCAACGACTTCATCGCCAGCCAGACCGCGCTCGGGCGCGTCGGCCAGCCCGACGACATAGGCGGCGTAATAGCGGCCCTGCTCTCGGATGACAATCGCTGGATCAATGCCCAGCGCATCGAAGCCTCGGGCGGCATGTTTATCTAGAGAACCATCCCATCATTGGGCGGGAAAACGGCCATGCAAAAGGCCCTGCCTCACGGCAGGGCCTTTTCGTATGACAAGACCAGGGGATGTGTTAAAGCGCCTTGCCGCCCGAACTGATGACTGACTGATACCAGTAGAAGCTGTCTTTCTTGATGCGGCGCAAGGAGTTGACGTGCTGCTCATCCCTGTCGATATAGACGAAGCCGTAACGCTTCTGGTAGCCATTGAGCCAGCTCAAGATGTCGGTGAACGACCAGGCGCAGTAACCAATCAGCTCAACCCCGTCCTGCAGCGCCTGCTGACAGGCAATGAGATGGCTCTTGAGGTAGGCGATGCGATAGGCATCGTGCACGCTGTCATCCGCTTCCAACTGGTCAAACTCCCCCAGCCCGTTCTCGGTGATCATCAGCGGCAGCCCGTAGCGGGACGAGAGGCGGCGCAGGGCGATGCGCATCCCGGTCGGGTCTATGGCCCAATCCCAGTTGCTGGTCTCAAGATGCGGATTGGGCGCCGTCTTGTAGAGGCCCGGAATGCCGCTCGAGGGGGTGGTGCCCTTCTGCCCCGTGGTATTGATTCGCTGCAAGGTCTGGCCGCCGAGGAGGTTGTCGGTATAGGTCAGGGTGTAGTAGTAGTTGACCCCTATGTAATCCGGTGTGCCTTCCCGCAGCAGCTCCAGATCCCCTGGCAATATCTGTGGCGCCTCGCCGTTTTCCCGCAAGTAAGCAAGCGCCGCCTGGGGGTAGCGGCCGAAGCAGTAAGCATCCAGCCACCAGTAGTTGGTGAACTCCTCGGCATTTTCAAACGCCAGCATGTCTTTGGGATCGCACGACGCCGGATAGGCGGGCGAGTAGGCAAAGCTCGGGCCGATCAGGCCGTTTGGCACGTGCTGACGAAACGCCTTGATCACCCTGGCATTGGCCAGAAAAGCGATGTGGTTGGCGGCAAAGAAGCGCTTTCTGTCTTGCACTGCAGGCGGATGGGTGCCGAGCTGGTAGGCATTGGTCAGGTTGTAGTTCTGCTCGTTGAGGGACACCCAGTACTTCACCTTGCCCGCAAAGCGCTGATACAGGGTCACGCAGTAGCGTTCGAAATCCTCGATGACGCGTCTGTCTTCCCAGCCGCCGTATTCATCCTGCAGCGCCTGGGGCAAGTCCCAGTGATAGAGGGTCAGCACTGGCTCGATCTGGTGGGCCAGCAGGGTATCGATCAGCTTCTCGTAAAATGCCAGACCCGCCTCGTTCACCTCACCCCGGCCGGTCGGGTAGATGCGCGGCCAGCTCACCGAGAAGCGGTAGGCCTTGAGCCCCATCTCGGCCATCAGTGCCACGTCCTCTTCGATGCGATGGTAGTGATCGACGGCCACGTCACCGTTGCTGCCCTCAAAGGTCTTGCCCGGCAACTTGGTGAAGAGATCCCACACCGAGGGCCCTTTGTCATCCGTGTTCCAGGCCCCTTCTACCTGATAGGCGGCAGAGGCGGCGCCCCACAGGAAATCCTTGGGGAAGTCGTTGAACGTGTGGTGATGCATCTGGTGTTGCTCCTTCTGCGCGGATGGTGTCAGCCATCTCTGATAAGTCGGCACCCCATTCAAGGCGCCCCAAATAAATTGGCATAAGCATCGAACAGTTCTAAAATTCCGTCCAATGACAAATTTAACCGCTCAACATTCCTGACAGGAATGAAAGGAGTCAGGATGGAGCTGAGAGATCTGAAAGCCTTCGTTACCCTGGGGGAAGTGCTGCACTTCGGTCAGGCGGCGGTACGCCAGCATGTCACCCAGTCGGCCCTGAGCAAGCAGATAAAACGGCTGGAGGAGGAGCTTGGCGGCGAGCTGTTCGAGCGCAATGCCAGTACCACCCGGCTCACAGTGCTGGGGCGGGCGCTCTATGCAGATGCCAGCGCCCTGGTGGCCTCCAGCGAACAGCTGGCACGCACCGCCCGTGACGTGCTGGCAGGCAACAGCGGCACCTTGCGCATCGGCTTTGGCGTTGCCACCAAGATACTGGTGCCCGCCGCCATCGCCTGTTTTCGCGCCGAGCGTCCCCAGGTGACCATAGAGCTCAATGATCTCTCCACCCATCACCAGCTGCTGGCCCTGAGCGAAGGGCGACTGGATCTCGGTTTCTGCCGCCTGCCCGCCCCCAAGGGGTGGCACTGCCTGCCCGTGGTGCAGGCCCACTTTGTCGCCGTGCTGCCCGCCAGTTACAGCGGCGTGAGCGAGCTGGCGGATCTAGTGGACAAACCACTGGCAATCCTGCGCCGGGACAAGGCGCCCTCGTTTTACGATCACCTGATGAACTACCTGGCCCAGAGCGGATTGCGGTTTCGCGATATCCAGTATGTGAACGACTTCGCCGCCGGGGTGGCCACCGCCGCCGCCGGCATCGCCTGGACCCTGGTGCCCTCCTCCACCACCATAGAGCACCCGGATGTGCTCACCCTGCCTCTCACCGAGCGCGAAGCGAGCTGGACCATAGGCCTTATCCGCCCGCCCCACAGCAAGGGCCCGCTCATCGACGCCTTCTGGCAGGTTGTCTCCCCCATGAGCGAGCTGAAGTCAGAGCCGTACTAGTCCTGCGCCTGCGGCGCTGACAGCACGGCTGTTGACGGCCCCTCATCCGCCGGCTCTGGACACAATGGTCAGGGATCGAAATAAATAGGCAAATAAATCAACAGCTCCCCTGCTGAATATATGAACTTACCTGCTGTTTGTATGAAGAATTATGCTGCCAAAAATTTTCTGTGAACCAGCTCCCGCCGCTAAAAAAAGAAGCCTCTACTCTTGGTTGGCACAATAACCAATTTGGCTCAGCCCTGTTTATTTAAAAACGCATCACAAAGGAGTGTCATATGTATAAAAAGATGAAGCTGGCGGGAATTATCAGTGCAGTCTTGCTCTCGGGAACTGTTTATTCTGCCGACATGACGGTGGGGTTCTCTCAAATTGGTTCCGAGTCTGGCTGGCGGGCAGCTGAAACCTCGGTGGCCAAGACAGAAGCAGAGAAACGTGGCATCACACTGAAAATTGCAGATGCCCAGCAAAAACAGGAGAACCAGATCAAGGCCATTCGCTCATTCATCGCCCAGGGTGTGGATGCCATCTTTATTGCCCCCGTCGTCCAGACCGGTTGGGAACCCGTGCTGCAAGAGGCCAAAGAGGCGGATATTCCCGTCTTCTTGCTGGATCGCAATATTACTGTGAAAGATGACTCGCTCTTCATGACGGGCGTCGCCGCAGACAGCGTGCATGAAGGGGCTGTGGCTGCAGACTGGCTGGTCAGACAACTCGATGGAAAAGCCTGCAATGTCGTTGAGTTACAAGGCACTGTTGGCGCCAGCGTAGCGCTGGATCGCAAAAAAGGCTTCCTCGATACCGTGGCCAAAGTACCCACCATCAAGATCATCCGGACCCAATCAGGCGACTTTACTCGCAGCAAGGGCAAAGAGGTCATGGAGAGCTTTATCAAGGCCGAGAATAATGGCAAGAATATTTGTGCCGTCTATGCCCATAACGACGACATGGCCATCGGTGCCATTCAGGCGATTAAAGAGGCCGGACTGAAACCGGGTAAAGACATCAAAATCATTTCAATTGATGGCGTGCCGGATATATTCAAGGCGATGATCGCCGGTGAAGCCAATGCCTCGGTGGAATTGACACCGAACATGGCAGGCCCCGCCTTTGACGCGCTACTGGCTTATAAAAAAGATGGCAGCCTGCCCCCCAAACACATCAAGACAGCGTCGATTCTGTTCCAGCCTGACAGTGCACAGGCCCAGCTCGACATGAAAAAGAGCATGGGTTACTAAGTCACGCCCGTCGTGAGCCAGTCCTTTTAATAGCCGGCCATATAGGTACAACCTCTTATATGGCCGGCTATACCGGAGTGCCTATTTTCATGCCAGATAATCATCATGAACTCATATTAAACGCCACCGGGATCTGCAAGACATTTCCCGGAGTTCGCGCGCTGCACCAGGTGGATTTCTCACTGCGTCGGGGAGAGATAATGGCGTTGCTCGGCGAAAATGGGGCGGGCAAATCCACCCTGGTAAAAACCCTCACAGGGGTTTATCAAGGTGATGCGGGTCGCATCGAGCTGGATGGTGCCCTGATAGCCCCCACGGGCACGGCCCACGCCCAGCGCTTGGGGATTGGCACCGTCTATCAGGAGGTCAACCTGCTCCCCAATATGTCGGTGACCGACAATCTGTTCATCGGCCATGAACCCCGTCGGTTTGGCCTCATCGATCGGGCCAGCATGTCACGGCAAGCCAGCGCCATCATGGCCAGCCACGGTTTCGAAATGGACGTCTCGCTGCCACTGGGGCACTACTCGGTCGCCATGCAGCAGATTGTCGCCATCGCCAGGGCCATCTCGTTGTCAGCGAAGATCCTGATCCTGGATGAACCAACGGCGAGCCTGGATACCAGCGAAGTGCAGATGCTGTTTTCCATCATGCGCAGCTTGAGAGACAAGGGCGTCAGCCTGATTTTCATCACCCATTTTCTCGACCAGGTCTACGACATCAGCGATCGCATCACTGTGCTGCGCAATGGTGAGCGGGTCGGCACCCGTGAAACCGCCACACTGCCGCAGCTGGACTTGGTCAAGATGATGCTGGGGCGCGAGCTGGCCGAGAATGCGCTCCAGCGTGCGGGCAAAACCCTGCGCAGCAGCCACCCCGCAGTGTCATTCAAACACTATGGCAAGAAAGGGGTGATAGCCCCCTTCAGCCTGGACGTCATGCCGGGGGAGATCGTCGGTCTGGCTGGCTTGCTGGGGTCGGGTCGTACCGAAACCGCCGAGCTGATGTTTGGCATTCAGCCCAGTGACAGTGGCGAATGCCGGGTGCGCGGCAAGGTCACCTCAATCCGCTCCGCTCGTCAGGCCGCCGCCAGCGGCTTTGGCTTTTGCCCGGAGGATCGCAAGAACGCCGGCATCATCGCCTCGGCCTCGGTGCGAGAGAACATGGTGCTGGCCCTGCAAGCCCAGCGGGGCTGGCTGCATCCCCTGTCACGCAAGGAGCAGGACGAGATCACGGCGCGCTTCATTGAACAGCTGGCGATCAAGACCCCGGGTCCGGAGCAGCCGATCCAGTTCTTGTCAGGGGGCAACCAGCAGAAGGTGCTGCTGGCCCGCTGGCTGCTGACCAAACCGCAGTTTCTGATCCTGGACGAACCCACCCGGGGCATAGATGTGGGGGCCCATGCCGAGATCATCCGCCTGATCGAATCACTCTGTGCCAATGGCCTGGCGCTGCTGGTCATCTCATCGGAGCTGGAGGAGCTGGTGAGTTATGCCGATCGGGTGATCGTATTGCGAGACAGAAAACAGGTGGCAGAGCTGGCAACCGATGCGCTGTCTGTCCCTGCCATCATGAACGCCATTGCCATGTGAGGCCTGATATGACGTCATCCATACTACCCATCCCCATCCGGCGAGCGCGGGCCAGCCGATATTTGCCCACAGGCACGGCGCAATGCGTGGCCTTGCTCTGCGTGCTGCTCATCAACGCCCTGGTCGCCGACAATTTTTTCGCCATCCATATTCAGGATGGCCGCCTGTTCGGCAGCCTGATCGACATTCTCAACCGCTGCGCCCCTGTGGCCCTGCTCTCCCTTGGCATGACACTGGTGATTGCCACTGGCGGCATCGACCTGTCGGTGGGTGCCGTGATGGCGATCAGCGGCGCAACCATGGCAAGCATGGCCACCGGCGACCACAGCATTCCCGTCATTCTGTGCTCCGTGCTCGGGGTCGGGCTCTTATGCGGCTTGTGGAATGGGGTGCTGGTCGCTGTCTTCAAGATCCAGCCCATAGTGGCAACCCTGATCCTGATGGTGGCGGGACGCGGTATCGCCCAGCTCATCACGCAGGGGCAGATCATCACCTTCAACAACGAGGCCCTGGCCTGGCTCGGCAGCGGGTCACTCTTTTATCTTCCTACCCCTGTCATCATCACCCTGGGGGCGGCGCTGCTCATCTGGTTGTTGACCAAGCGCACCGCGCTCGGGCTCTTCATCGAAGCCGTGGGGATCAACATCAAGGCGGCCAACAATGCCGGCCTCAATACTCCCATGGTGGTGATCGCCACCTATCTGCTGAGTGGCATGCTGGCTGCCGTCGCCGGCATGATAGTGGCGGCCGACATCAGGGGAGCGGATGCCAACAACGCCGGCCTCTGGCTGGAGATGGATGCCATTCTGGCGGTGGTGATAGGGGGAACCTCGCTGATGGGAGGACGCTTCAACCTCGCACTCTCCCTGATCGGCATACTGATCATTCAAGGGGTGAACACCGGCATTCTGCTCTCCGGCTATCAGCCCCAGTGGAATCAAATCGTCAAGGCCATGGTGGTGCTGGCGGTGCTCGTCATGCAATCCCCTGCACTCAATCACCTGTTTTCCCGAGGGGCTCGCCATGTTTAAACGCAATCTTCCCTTGATGGTGACCATCATGGTGTTTCTGGTCGGGTATCTGGTGTGCCTTGCCTCCTTTCCCGCCTTTTTATCTACCCGCATCATTTGCAACATACTGACCGACAATGCCTTTCTTGGCATAGTAGCCGTGGGCATGACCTTCGTGATCCTCTCTGGCGGCATCGATCTGTCGGTGGGCGCCGTGATCGCATTTACCGGGGTCTTGCTCGCCAAGCTCATTGGCGATCTGGGGGTAAGCCCCTGTCTGGCCATCCCCCTGGTCATGATGCTGGGAGCCAGTTTTGGTGCCCTCATGGGCTGGCTGATCGATACCCTGAAGATCCCGGCCTTTATCATCACGCTGGCGGGCATGTTCTTTCTGCGGGGGGCAAGCTTCCTCATCTCGGAGCAATCCCTGCCCATCGATCATCCGACCTTTACCTACCTGTCGAGTCTGTCATGGAAGATGGCGGGCGGTGGGCGCTTGAGCCTGCTGGCCCTGATCATGCTGGCGGTGGTGTTACTTGGCATGCTGCTCGCCAATCGAACCCGCTTTGGCAACAACGTCTATGCCATCGGCGGCAATGCCACCTCGGCAGCCTTGATGGGGATCTCGGTGCGCCAGACAACGATCCGCATCTATCTGCTCTCCACCACACTGGCGACCCTAGCGGGCATCGTGTTTGCGCTCTATACCTCGGCGGGCTATCCGCTCGCCGCTGTCGGGGTCGAGCTCGATGCCATCGCCGCCGTGGTCATTGGCGGTACCTTGCTCAGTGGTGGCGTAGGCACCGTCTTTGGCTCGCTGTTTGGCGTCTTGATCCAGGGATTGATCCAGACCTATATCAACTTCGACGGCACCCTCAGCTCCTGGTGGACCAAGATCATCATAGGCCTGCTGCTGTTTTGCTTCATCGCCCTGCAGCGCATGCTGATCGTATTTTCGGAACATCGAAAAACCAGCAAACCCGTGCTTTTCAAGCGGCAGGCCTCCATCGAGAGTGCCCCCAGATAATGGCGTGGAGTGAGAACGTACCGCCTTGTTACTCGCTCAGTGCGATGCAATTGCGGCCAGCCAATTTGGCGTGATAGAGGGCGGCATCCGCCTGTTGCACCAGTTCAATGGCTGATTGGGTGGTGGAAGGCTGCAAACTGGCCACCCCGAAACTGACGGTCACTATCCCCAGCGGCGAGTCAGCCCGTGGCAAGGCCAGTGTAAGGATGAGACGGTGAAGATGCTGCGCCGTGGCAAACGCCGTCTGCATGTTCATGCTGGGCAACAAGATGACGAACTCCTCACCGCCGTAGCGGGCCACCAGCTCCCCTGCCCTGCGCCCGGACTGTGACAACGCCTGGGCCAGCGCCCGCAGACAGCTGTCCCCGGCCAGATGACCATAGTGATCGTTGAATTGCTTGAAGTGATCGATGTCGAGCATGATCAAGGCCAGTGGAATGCCGCTGCGCAACCCGCGGTTCCACTCCTGCTGCAGGATGTGATCGAACAGGCGTCGATTGCCAATGTTGGTCAGGGCATCTGTGTTACTCAGGATTTCCAACTGCCGATTGGCTTCGGCCAACTCATGAGTGCGGATCTCAATGATGCGTTCCAGTTCGAGGTTGCGCTCGCACAAGCGCGCCACGGGATAGACTTCGGTATCCTGCGCCAACCCGTAGGGAAGCGAGATCCCGCTATGGGCGATTTTCCACTCGCCCTCTTCGTGGCGGAAGATCAACACCAACCTGGCCGTCTCCCGCGACAAGATATGGTCAGGTATGGGCAGGTGAATGTGGAAAAAACCGGTCGCGACGACCACATCCTCTGCCAAATCTTGCAATGACAGATCCAGCATTTCGATATGGATCCGCTCGGGGATTTGTGCGAAATCTTTGCGAGTGATGCGTATCCACTCTTCCCTATCGGTGACAAGCTGGTCACTACTGCCTGCATAGCCACTGAAATTGTCACTAAACCGGGTAACAAGACGAACATCACGTGCCGAATACATTTCTATGTATTCATCAAACAATGAACGAATAAGACGCTGACGTTCCACCCGCATAGACTTGCTCCGCTCACGGCACTGGGCCACCGCCTTAAATATGACAGGTGAAACGGAACCCGACTAGCCAAGCGATCGTGGCCAGATCTCATAATGAGCAAATCATCAAATATCAAATTTGACATCAAATCCAAATGCGTCTCTAAAAGAGACGTCGCGATTCAATTAGCGCCAAACTCATTCACTGGAGGCGGGCCACCAGACTCGAGGATCCCAGCGCGCCCACCCGTACTACGCAGTCGGAGCCTTCGCGCACCAGATCGACCCACCCTACGTCGTTGAAGCAATCGGCCACCACCTGACACCCTTCATCACCACCGGATGACAGGAAAAATCCCGGGAAAATGCAGCATCAATAGATATAAAAATGCTCCCGGAACAGGAGCATAAATTCAACGTTCGGCCTCGCTATCAAACTGACCAAGACATATTTACATGGTGATCAGCGTGCCCTTTTCGACCTGGGGAAGATCACATAACAAGATCCGCCCCGGGGCATATTCAGGAGCCAAGTCATTGGATTAGGCAACTTGGATAGTGACTGTCACTGCCTTATTTCAAGCGCAGATCATTTTTGACAGAGGTGACACCGTTGACACCTTTGGCGACAACAACGGCTTTATTGATATTGGCGCTATCTTTAACAAAACCACTCAACTGTACGACACCTTTAAAGGTCTCTACATTGATCTCGGCTGATTTCAGGTCCGGATCATTGAAGATAGCTGTGACAACCTTGGTAGTAATCACAGAGTCATCCAAGTATTCACCTGTGCCTGCTTTATTTTTAGTTGATGCACAACCGACCGCAGTGACCAGAACGGCGATAGCCAACAGAATTGAAAAGCGATTTGTAGTTTTCATTTAATGTTTACTCCAAATAGTGTTAAACATTTCAAATTAAAAACTGAAATGTATGCTTCATTAGAACATGGTGTCTGTGAGTGCCAGAACTCTGTATAGCGTTACTGTGAATAACGATAACCACACACTCACGCTTGTCGAGCCAAGCAGCCAGCACCTTATTGATTGGCATGCTACATTATAATTTACGGCTATATCATCTTGTCGTCTGTGCGCTAACGAACATAACGGCTCAGTTAACTGACCACCACATTCATAATGTGACATCTAAAATTGGTTAACATTAGTATATTCACCAGCGCACACGTCAGATTATGTCATAGCACTCGACGACCTTGAATAATACGAAGTAAAACAACAACTACCGCGATAACAAGCAGCACATGAATGAAACCACCAAGGGTGGTGGCTGTTACCAGACCAACAGCCCAAAGCAGAAGCATCACTATAGCAAGGGTATATAGCATATACTCTCCTAAATAATGGGTTGTGATTGCTCATGAATTATAATAACCGTGCTTAAGCAAGCATATATTCATGAACATGAATATAACATATGGCCATTCTGCCATCTGTTATTGACGGTGTGACATGTCTTTGTTTTTCTGTTCTGGCTGACCAAACAGTCGTGACACCAGCAGAAACATATCTATTCCCGATGCCAAACTTGACGTCACTCTGCCGGTTGTGACTGGCGCGCCTCGCCTTTGCGGTCCCTCATAACCAAGCACAAAACCCGCGCAGGCAGCAGAACAAAGCACAAGAGGATGAGTGAGCCTCGTTTGCAGTGTCTGCTTCATGAGATGGGACAGCCCGACTATCGTCAACTGACGGGACTGCAGTCGCTGCCGCAAGATGGCAATCTTCTCCCGGCGGGAGCCTTGAACAAGGGGGCGGGTATGACACGCTACAGGCAGCTTCATAAAGGTGCTCCAGGCATGGTTGAGGACTCGTCTGATGGCACGGGTGCATTGCTGGTCGCCACCGCATCGATACATATATTCTGCTGATAACGACGATACCGTATCATGACCCCGCCAATGGCGAGTCCATTGCCCACACTGATGATGAATAAGGCGCTACTCGTAGCCATTCCCTGCTCGAGTAACCAACATAGTGAGGCCGCAGCCAACATCAACCACAAGCTGACTAATAAAAAAGCCCCGACCAGACCACAGACAAGCATGCCAATCAGGCTGCTCACTGCCTGTTGTACTTCCAGCCTGAACAACTGCAATCGCTCTTGCAGTTGTTCACCAAGCAGTCCAAAAACCGAGGTCGCCAGGCTGGTAATTGACACCGACTCCGTCGGTGTCAATTCTGCGTCAGGAATGGGCGCACTCTCTGTGGTTCGTTCCGTGTTCATTAACGCTTCTTCAGTAACCAACCCACTAAAAATCCGGTGGAGATGGCAATACCGAGCGCCATGAGCGGCTTGTCATTAATCTGTGTACGACACTGGTCGAACAGCTTCATTTTCATTTCTCGCAGACTATCGCTTTTCTGTTCAATGGATTCGGCAACATTCATAGCAACGTCAGCTAATTTATCTACCGTTTGATGGGAACGCTCGCTCAAATTATCCAACGCAGGATGAACGGTCTTGGATGCACTGTCGACAGCGTCATGCAACTTCTTGCTGGTATCCTCAACCGAATCAGAAACACTTTCGCCTGACATGACTTGCTTTTGTTCACTCATTATTACTCTCCCGTTCAATATGACAAAGGGCGGATGAAATAATCACGATCCGACCTGACAACATGATACTTGGTGAAAGGACACAGGCCATGAATTGAAATATTGTCTGGCGGTGTTACATAAGACAAGGGGCAACGCAGGAGTGAATGGATAAACACTATTCAGGGAGGCTCTTTTCAGCCCGCCACCTCCCTGTCACTACGCTATGAAATTGACTGTAAATATATTCCTTGTCACTCAAAATAATAATCCTGCCAGTCAGGCTAGTCTGTACGGTAGAGCACATAAAATGCCCTTGTTTAGTTCTCATCACGTTTATATATTTCTCTATGTGCGATAGCGCACATACCGAAGGTAAACAATCTGTGACTATGATAGGCTGGTGAAAGTTTTGTTTAACATTTGGAATATGTATGACTGATAATTATCATCCCCAGCAGAATCACCTGCTGGCTGCGCTATCAGCTGACACATATAGCAGATTGCATCCCCATCTTGAGTTGATGAACTTTCCTTTAGGCATGGTGCTCTATGAATCAGGTGATACGCTTCACCATGTTTATTTTCCTCTCGACTGCATCGTTTCACTCTTGTACGTGATGAAAAGCGGTGCATCTGCCGAAATTGCCGTCGTCGGTAATGAAGGATTGATTGGTGTCGCGCTGTTTATGGGCGGAGAAAGCACCACTAATCGTGCCATTGTGCAAAGCGCAGGTTACGCCTACCGCATGAAAGGACAGCTGTTGAAGACCGAGTTCAATGTCCACGGCGATTTGTTGCATCTGATGCTGCGTTACACTCAGTCCTTGTTGACTCAGATGGCACAAACGGCGGTTTGCAATCGCCATCACTCCATTGATCAGCAACTGTGCCGCTGGCTGTTGCTATCGCTGGACAGATTGCCCAGCAACCAGTTGACGATGACTCAGGAATTGATTGCCAATATGCTGGGTGTTCGCCGTGAAGGCGTCACTGAGGCGGCAGGGAAACTGCAAAAACTGGGCGTCATCGAATATCGCCGGGGCCAAATCACTGTGCTGGATCGTCCCAAACTCGAGCGATTAAGCTGTGAATGCTACTCGGTGGTGAAGAAAGAAACCGAACGTCTGCTCCCCTATATGCACTCGTCAACCAAGTCAGTGCCAATACCCAAGCCCCTTGAGTGCGTCACTCATAGCGGCTGACGACTGGGCCAGACGTGCATAAGGTTGCCTGGCGCCTGAGAGGGCTTTTTTAGTCCTTCATAACGGCCGCTGTAGGCATGGGCGCAGATACCTTGCGCCTTGGCAAGTGAGCCAGAAACACATGAGATAACCCAGGCTAGCGCGACACAACCCAAGGAGAGCGCTGGCTTTACGCTCCAACATCCCCTTCATGTCGAGCATGACTCGGCTGTTGTTATGTAATGAAGGTTCCCTCGACACAACCTGCGTCACGCTGTATTGGCTGTGTTTGACATGGAAGAAGAACATCACCACATGACACCAGATAAAAAAACGCCCTTCACAGAAGGGCGTTTTGGTTGAGGCATGTCGGTAATTAGATGCGGACCGGCTCTTTTTTCTTCTGCAGAGCGAAGAACTCTTGCGCTTCCTGATGCGGATCCTTCCCGCCAGCTTTCGCTGCCAGCTTCAGGTTGCTGTGCGCCTTGATCATCTCAACAACAGAGAGCGATTGCAGATGTACACGGTAGGACTCTTTGTCCTTCAGCGTGATGAAAAGGACTTTTTCCTTTTCGATATCGACGGTGATCTCCATCCCCATCGGCAGGCCATAGAGGAACAGGCCGGTTTCTTTGGACTGGACCCCGAACAGGATGTTGTATTGATAGGTAGTCTTGTGGGCTGTCGTGTGCTCCCAGAAAATCCAGGCATCATTCTTTTGTTCATCCAGGCCGGTGAACGCACTCGCGATCGACTCGGTCAGTTTTTGCTTCGGCGCTGCACCAAGCACGACTCCCAACACCTTGCTCAATATCTCCAGCACCTTGTCTACCATCAACTGGACGGCTGAGTTGGATTGTTCGACCACTTGATCGGTGAAGTTGATCACCGCCATTTCAGGATGCTTTTTTGATGAGGTTTATGGCTGTTTGCACATCAAAGCGAAGCGACTTCTTGTCATCAGTGGGCACCAGCGCCTGCTGGAAAACCTGCGCCATCGCAAACGCCTGGGGGGCAATGTTGGGATCCGTGATGGAGAAGATCTCGTTGAAGTTAATCTGGTCCGCACTCGCACTCAGCGAAACATAGGTGTTTCGAGTCACAACGTTTTTCACTTTATCAACTGTGGTATTCATTGATTCGTCCTTGTGTTGTCTTGTGATTGCTGACTGTGGTGTTCAACGGCCAGTAAGGTATACCTTTATGGACTACAGGGCAGAGCTAGGACAACAGCGTGATGGGCGAGAGGACAGACCTAGGGTGATCGAGTGATGGGGATGCTGGGACCACAGCAGGCATAGAGAAAGGAGGACCACAGGATGGCGCTGGGGATCTTCTATGTGCTGGCGCTGGGATGGCTTAGGGTACGGACAAGCAGAAGGACAGGCTGCCGCTCAGGCAGTTATGGAGACTGATGTATAGGGCGAGCGGCAGGCTGATGCAGGGGACCCCTACGGGGGGTATTGGCTGGCGGTTTAATCCTCAAGAGTGGACTCACAGTTTTTTCCAAATTTACCGAAGGGTCCCTATTGGGTAAGATGCCATCTTGTCTGGATCTGACTGAGAACCCACATGGATCAAGCTACGAATACCTTGATAGCCCTCGGCGGGGGACTACTACTTGCCCTGCTTGGGTGGGCTTTTTCATCGTCTAAGGTTGAAACCCAAGTGGTTGACGCCGCTGACGCTTGGTCTCGATTTGATGGGGTCACTTCTTTCCAGCTCACCTTCTATCGCCAGTCAGGGAATACCCACCGTGTCGTGCAAATTCATGGCACTAGAGAGGACGTAGAGGCGGAAATCAGGAAGGTGTTCAACCGCGCCGGAATAAGGGACCAGTACATGGTGGAAACACGAGGGGACGCAATTGATTACTGCCGTGCATACCATAACCACCGTGGGTCAAACGAAGGTAAGAAGGTCGGCGGCTGCTTGGTATCAGCCGTGTAATAACAAGGACAGAAGATGAAGCGTGATTGGGATACCGTAAGAGATCTACTCACCAAATTAGAAGGATTACCAAACACAGACCACTACTTGTCACTTGGGAATTTTGAGCTTACCGATGCGAATGCCGCTTATACAATCTCCTACCACATGGAGTTGCTGATTGAAGCGGGGCTAGTTGAAGGGAAAATGAGCCGAGTTCTTGGTCGTGGTCCCATTAACTTCACCGCGACCCGCCTTACATGGACAGGCCATGAATTCCTAGACGCAACCCGCAGCGATACCGTGTGGAACAAGACTAAAGAGACCTTTACAACCAAGGGGCTCGACATGACCTTCGAGACAATCAAAGCGGTGGCTGCTGCTGCAATGACGTCAATGCTAGGGTTATCTGCGTAACATCACTTCTATCCGCGTTCCTGCTTGAAATCTTGGCCCCTGTGGGGCACAGATAGACCTGAAGATTTCAAGCAGGAGTACACCAGCAAAGCCCAGACTAAGGATTTTTATTGGCCTCGCGTGAGGCCTGTTGCTATTGAGTGATCATTCAATTGCCCTCTAATACCCATTTGGGTTATAACCGTGCTTTCGTGCAACAACTGAGTCAACCTGCTATAAGTTGTTGAAATTTAGTCAATTAATTTGACGACCAATACGCGATAGAGTTGTAAGGGAGAATTGAAACATGGCTCAATGTACAGCACCAGTTCGGGGACATAGTTCAGCTGCGGCAGCGGCTGCCTGTCCTGCTTGTCGTAATAAAAGTCGAAGTTACGGTGGCGGATACAGCGGTAGTAGTTATGGTGGTAGTAGTTACGGTGGCTACAGCCCTTCATCATCTTCATCGGGAAGCAGCAGCCGTAGTGTGAAACCTAGCTGGTCAAAAGCCGGTTCCGTAGTTTTCTACACTCCCAATGAAGTGACATCACTCACACCAATCCGTGAAACCGTAGAAACAAGAGCAGCAGCACAGCCAGACCTTCGTGATGTATTTTTGTGTCATGCGTGGGATGACCGTAAAGGCGCGGCCAAAGAGCTACATGATCTGCTTGAAGCGGCGGGAGTCAAAGTCTGGTTCAGTGAGAAGGATCTTGGTCTTGGTGTTCCGATGATGCGGGCAATCGACAGGGGTTTGGCAAACTCCCGAATTGGGCTTGTGCTTGTTACCCCTTCGCTTCTGGAAAGACTGCCCAAAGAGGGGGTTGCTGACAAAGAGCTTTCAGCTCTATTAGCGGGTAACCAGCTTGTCCCAATCGTGCATAACACAACGTATGCTGATCTTCGCAATGTAAGCCCCTTGCTCGCTTCACGCAGCGGTTCCTAATTCAGGTGCGATTGCTCTATGAGTACGCTTTAGTGATTAGGTAACTGGGCTTGCTTCTGGTTAGCTCAGTTACCGTACTCGTCCACATAGCCAAACCTCGGCCCTGTCTTCCAGACCTGCACACGGCCAGACCTCTTATTCACCTTCCTGTTCTCACCGCCAAGGCAGATTACCCAGACGATCCCGTTCATAGTGCCGCTTCTATAGCAGCCAATAGCTTCTCGACGGCAACCCCACCACCGTATCGGTCATAACTGATCGCCCCGTTGGTATGGCCCAAAATGGCCGCCGCATACTGTAGCGGTACACCATGATCCTTTAACGCTGTTGCCACTGTATGCCGCAGGCTGTGGAAGTCTTTGTCTACAGGACGATGACGACTGAACCACTGCCCCCAAAGATGGCTGTAACCGTCTTGTCGATGAGGTAGCTCAGGGAACAGCCGCCCCCCTGCCCTTTCCTGCACATAGCCAATAAAGCCACCAGCAATCAGCGAGGAGTGAATAGGGATCAGGCGGGTACTGTTGGCCGTCTTGAGCTTCTGGTCTGGGCGGTTGTCTCTAATGTTCAGGCACCATACCTCGTCGACTTGCTGCACATCGTCTGCGTACAACTGGCAAATCTCATTAGCTCTCGCTCCGGTATACAGGCCGAGCAACGCTATCCACTTGCGGTATGGCTGCTGTTCTTTCGCCCACTGGATCAACAGCTGTTTCTCCGCAGATGTGTACCCGCTTCGAGCATTGACCTCTTTGACCCGCTGTAACTTGAGTCCAGCGAAGTGATTGACGATCCCCTCGTGGTGGTTCGATAACCAGACGAACAGCAGAGAGAGCTTTTGGAGATACTTGTTGATAGTCGTCGGGCTCTTCCCTGAGTTCAGTAGCTCGTCCTTGAACTTGACCACATCAGCCTTGCTGTACGCTGTTGGAGGTCTGTCCCCCAGCGCCTTGATGAAGTAACCGATGTAGTTCTTCTGATTGCTGAGCTCTTTTGGTGCCCAGGACAACGCCTTTTCTTTCAGGTAACGCTCACTGAGTTCTGAAAGTACAGGGATGCAATGGCAGAAGGAGCCGCAGGGACTGACTGAGGGGCTGGCATGGTCGCAGATGGTGTCTGTTGCGGTAGCCGCTGAGGCTCCGGCAGGGAGCTTGGCTGAGGTTCTGGCTGGACAGTCTCAGGCTTTCCCCGAGAACGCGCACAGGCGAGCAACTGAGCCACTTGTTCACGAGCGACCAGCTTGTCCCGAGTACGGAGAGATTTCTTGATGTCTTTGCGGCGACCACAGGGGAGCACGGTCACCTTGCGGTAGTACCAGATACCTTGAGGACTGAGCCAGAGATTCACTATGAAGACTCCTGATTCATCCACACAAAGTGGATTACCAAGAGGTCGGAAGGGGGTTGTTAGTCGTAACTTATTGAATTGCAGAAACAGGTGGTGGCCCCACCAGCCACATCCCGGCACTCGAGTCCCCCGCCTTGGCTGCTACCTTCCGGTCCTGACCAGGTTGACGAGTTATCAATGCGAGAGGACCAATGGGACCACCGGCGAGGAGAATAGCAAAGTCCCATTTCATTGCAATGGCTTTCTGCCTGCGGGCGTACCGTTTGCCTTATTTTTCAACAATCTGCCGAATGAGTCAGCTAAACAGCATGAATTTCGCCCCGACCAGCAACATCAGCAGGGCGAAGGCCTGCTTGAGCCGCTTGGGAGAAAGTCGATGTGCCAGCCTGGCGCCCACCCGGGCAAACTGGGTGCTGGTGAGCACTATGCCGAGCAGGGCGGGCAGATAGATGAAACCGACACTCCACTCGGGCAAGTCAGCATGACCCCAGCCGGCGTAGAGGTAGCTGAGGCTGCCCGCCAGCGCTATGGGCATGCTGCAGGCCGCAGAGGCTGCAACCGCGTTGCGCATCGGTACGCTGTTCCAGCAGAGATAAGGCACTGTCAGCGAGCCGCCGCCGATGCCGAACAGTGCCGACATCCAGCCGATGAGGGTGCCCGCTATGCCGGTTCCCACTGGGCCGGGCAGATGGCGCTCCGCCTTTGGCCTGAGGTTGAGCCCCATCTGCAATGCCATGGCCCAGGCGAAACAGCCGATGATGACATTGAGGGTGCCGGCACTGAGCTGGTTGGCGGTCATGCCACCGAGCCAGGCGCCAATCAGCATGCCGACCCCGAGGCGCCGTATCATCATCCAGTCGACCGCACCTGCCTCTTGGTGAGCCCGCAGCGAGCTGAAACCGGTGAAGATCATGGTGGGCAACGAGGTGCCAAGCGCCAGATGGGTGATGATGTCGGGCTCAAATCCCATGGCCCTGAAGCTCACCACCAGCACGGGCACTATGATAAGACCGCCGCCAATGCCGAACAGTCCCGCCAGCATGCCAGCAAACGCGCCCAGCAACAGATAACCCATAAACAGCATAAACATTCCTTCCCGAGGCAGCGCCATGGCCCCAAGGCCAACACGCGCATAAAAAAAGAGATGGCCCTTGGGCCATCTCTTCATTGTGCCGGTTAACTCAAGGGAATGGTACCGTCCATCACCTTGTAGAAGGCCAGCACAGCGCACCCGAGCAGGGCCGCCGTCATCCCCTGCTCCAGTCGGTTGAGGCCGCGCAGCCCGTGGTGTTGACGCGCCTTCCAGTAGATGAAGATGCCCGGGCTGTAGAGCAGCGCCACCAGCAGCAGATACTCCACACCGGCGGCATAGACCAGCCAGCAGCCATAAGTCGTGGCCACAAGTGCCAGCAGCAGGTCACGCTTGCGCTGATGGGGTTGACCCTCGTAGGTCTCTCCCTTCATTGCCAGCTTGAGGCCATAGGCACCGGAGAAGACGTAGGGCACCAGCGCCGCCGAGGTGGCGATGTTGACCAGCGCCAGATAGGTGCTGCTCTGGAAGTAGATGATGATCAGGAAGATCTGCACCAGACAGGTGGAACACCAGAGCGACACCTGCGGCGAGCCGTTCTTGTTCTCCTTGGCAAACCAGCTGGGGAAGACACCTGTCTTGCCGGCTATGTAAGGTACTTCCGCTGCCAGCACTGTCCAGCTAAGCAAGGCCCCCATCACGGAGATCACCAGACCTATGTTGATGAGCCAGGCGCCCCAGGGACCCAGCACTTTTTCAAGGATCATGGCGGTGGAGGGATTCTTGAGCTGGGCCAGTTCCGGCTGACTCATGACCCCCAGGGAGAACAGGGTCACCATGACATAGAGCGTCAGGGCGCCGAGCAGCGCCAGCACGGTGGCTCGGCCCACGTCCTTGCGGTGACGGGCACGGGCAGAGACCACCACAGCCCCTTCGATGCCGATGAAGACCCAGAGCGTCACCTTCATGGTGGACTTGACCTGATCCATCACGGATCCCAGCTCCACGTTGTCGTGGCCCCAGATATCCAGGGTGAAAGTCTGCATGTTGAAGGCGAGCAGTATGGCGACGCAGAACACGATGAGCGGCACCATCTTGGCGATGGTGGTGATGATGTTCACCAGAGCGGCGACCTGGATCCCGCGCAGCACCAGCGCATGCACCGACCAGATCAGGATGGAGGCCAGTATGATGGCCACCGGCGTGTTGCCGTCACCGAAGATGACATTGTCCGGCGTGTCAAAGAAGTAGCTCAGGGCGCTGAACACGACGATGGCATAGGAGACGTTGGCCAGCAGCTGACAGAGCCAGTAACCCCAGGCGGCGTTGAAACCGATGAAATCGCCGAAACCGGCCTTGGCGTAACTGAAGATACCGCCATCGAGATCCGGGCGGCGCATGGAAAGATTCTGGTAAACCAGCGCGAGGCAGATCATGCCCAGACCCGTGATGGCCCAACCCAGGGCAACGGCCCCGGCACTGGCATGAGCGGCAATATTTTGTGGCAGACTGAAGACCCCGGCGCCGACCATGGAGCCGATCACCAGCGAGATGAGGGCGCCAAGCCCTAGTTTCTTGTCCATCTCAATCCTGTTTGATTAGGCGGCGGCAGAGCGTCCGTATTCATACTGCGCGCAATATGGGAGGGGCTAAAAATCCGTACCCCGTGAAAAAGGCGGCAACTATATTGCATGACTATTCCGACCGCAATCCCTCGTACCGTCAATCATGCCCCGTCTTGACCGCGCGCAATTTTACAGTACTGACCCCGAGTGCCTGTGAGCTGGTTCAAATTAAGAAAGACCCGTTGATATTTCACATTTTTCCATGACCTGGCCCCCGTTTTTCCGGATCAGACCTGCATGGGCATGCAGATGGCTGTCAGCGCCGCCGGGCTGGCCCGCGAGTCAAGCGCACAATAAAAATGCCCCTGTACCAGCGGCCAGGGGCATCTAGTGGTGGGCGACAAAACTAGAGTCTCAGGCCACCGTCGAGCTCTATCATACGGCCCGACAGATAGTCATTGGCGAGAATAAAATGCACGGTGTCGGCCAGCTGGTGCGCCTCCCCCAGGGTGCCAACCGGGATGGCCTGCTGCATGCGGGCCATCGCTTCCGGTTTCATCGCCGCCGTCATGTCGGTGGCAAACACGCCGGGGGCTATGCCCATCACCCGAATGCCGTGGCGAGCCAGCTCCCGCCCCCAGGTCACCACCAGAGAGGCCACTCCCGCCTTGCTGGCGGCATAGTTGCTCTGGCCCATGTTGCCGGCACGGGCAATGGAGGAGATGTTGACGATGACACCCCCCTGCCCCCCCTGGGCCATCAGGGCCGCCCCTTCGCGACCACAGAGGAAGGTGCCGGTCAGGTTGACGTCGATGACGGCCTGCCACTGGGCCAGACTCATCTTCTCCACCAGCACGCCCTCTTTCACCTTGATCAGCATGCCGTCCCGCAGGATACCGGCGCAGTTGATGAGGCCATGCAAGGCGCCAAGTTGCTCTTTGATGGCACTAAAGGTCGCCTCAACCTCGGCTTCGCTCGCCACGTTGCAGACGAACAGGGTGCATTGACCATCGCGACTGCGCACCTCGGCTTCGGTCACCTCCAAATCCGCACGATTCACATCGATCAACGCCAGTACTGCGCCCTGACTGGCCAGACTGAGGGCAATGGCCCGGCCGAGCCCCCGCCCCGCGCCCGTGACGGCGATGATCTTCTGCTTGATATCCATGGGTACTCCTTGCCAGTTTGTCTGGCCATACATGATTGGGTGAATGAGTTGAGAGCAGAGCACCCGAGATCAACCGGCTTTGGACTGATCCCGCATTTTATCCAGATAGAGCTCGACGATGCTGGAGAAATCCTTGCTCTCCTGGCCCTGGCTTGCGTGCAGGTTGAACAGGTTGCGGGCAAGCGCCCCCATGGGGACAGCGCTGTGGGCATGCTCGGCCAGCGCCATGGCCAACCCCAAGTCTTTGACCATCAAGCGGGTCATAAAGCCCCCCTGATAATTGCGGGCGGCGGGCACGTTCTCCATCACGCCAGGCCAGGGGTTGTAGCGCTCCAGGCTCCAGTTGTTGCCCGAGCTCTTGCCCATGATGGTGGAAAGCACGCTCGGATCCAGCCCCTCCTTCACCCCGAGCGCCAACGCCTCGGCTGTGCCGGCCATGTGGATGGCGAGCAGCATGTTGTTGCACATCTTGGCGATCTGGCCCGCCCCCAGCGCTCCGGCATGAAACAGGTTCTGCCCCATGTGGGCCAGAATGGGGCTGGCCGCCTCGAAATCCGCCAGTTCACCACCGACGATAAAGGTGAGGGTCCCTGCGCTCGCCCCCGCCACGCCACCCGAAACGGGGGCATCGACAAAGCGAATGCCCCGCGCCTTTGCCGCTTCCCCCACCTGGCGGGCCGACGCCACATCTATGGTGGAGCAGTCAATCACCAGGGCTCCCGTTGGCAAGGCCGCCAGCAGATCCTGTCCGCCCCTCTCTCCAGCACTCTCGCCGAGCCAGAGCGCGCGTACATGCTCACCGGCGGGCAGCATGCTGATGACCACCTCGCAATCGGCCACCGCCTCGCGGGCATCCCCGGCGGCGATACAGCCAGCCGCAATCGCCTTGGCGACACTCTCCGGCATCAAGTCAAATACCCTGACACCGTGCCCCGCCCTGGCCAGATTGGCGGCCATGGGGCCCCCCATGTTGCCCAGCCCGATAAAACCAATCCTTGTCATCTCGTCTGCTCCTTGCCGTGCTGGCTATCCAGCACCTGTGTCCGTTCATCCACCCTTACGCCTTCCCGTCGAAGACTCAAGGCGCCAGGGGGTTTTTCCCTTCGGGCCAGTGATAGAAGGCATCCAGCCACTCAGTGCCAGCTTGCGGCGCCTGCCAACGGGGGGACTTGTCCTTGTCGATGAGCAGTGCCCGCACCCCTTCCACAAAATCCCCTTTCAACACGCAATTGACCGACAGCGCCAGCTCATCGGCAAACACCTCGGCCAGCGACTGGCGGCGCGCCTGCCAGTACTGGCGCCACAGAATGGCGCGGCTGATGGGGCTGCCACTGCGGCATGTTTCGCGGGCCTGCGCCAGGCACCCTTCACCCTGATCGGGATCGAAGCTGGCATCAAACACGCTGTCCAGCACCCCTTGCAGGGTGCGACCGACCAGCAGGGCATCGATCTTGGCCTGATGGGGCAAGAGCACAGGTGCTGGCAGCTTTTTGTCTGCCTCTGCCTGCAAGCCCCTCAACAGCTGATCGATCTGCTCCCGTGGCGCCTGGCTGCCACACCAGTCCAACCCGGCCAGGCGAGGCAACAAGGCTGCACGCTCACTGCTGGCGATAGCGTGATCCGCCAGCCCCAGGCCGATGGCATCCGCGCCATTGAAACGGGCGCCGGTCAGACCGAGCCAGAGCCCGAGTCGCCCCGGCATCCGGCTCAAAAACCAGCTGGCCCCCACATCCGGATAGAGGCCGATCGTCACCTCCGGCATGGCGAACAGGCTCTTCTCGGTCACCACCCGAAAGTCGGCGCCGGCGAACAGGCCTATGCCCCCCCCCATGCAGATGCCATCCGCCACACAGATGAGGGGCTTGCCGTAGCGGTGGATATGGTGGTCGAGCCGATACTCCTGCTCAAAGAAATCCCGCGCATAGCCAAACAGCGCCTGCTCACTCTCCTCCTGTCTGCGGTAATAGAAGGAGCGGATGTCACCACCGGCGCAAAATGCCTTCTCGCCGGCCCCTTGCAATATCACGCAGACCACGCCGGGATCCTGCTCCCAGCGCGTGAGCTCGCGCTGCAGAGCCTGGATCATCGGCAGGCTCAGGGCATTGAGAGACGCAGGACTGTCCAGGGTCAAGACGCCGATATGATGGCCGTCCGCCGTGGGATGGGTCTCTATGCGTACCGATTCACTCATTCGTCACTCCATTGGATTTTTCATACTGCCAGCGGGGCGGGCGCTTCTCCAGGAAGGCCGCCACCCCTTCACGCTGGTTGGCGTCTGCAAACAGCTCGAGAAACAGGCTGCGCTCCAGCGGCAAGGCAGCATCACGAGGGCCGCTGCGCCCCTGATTGATAAGGGTCTTGCAGGCGCGCAGGGCACTCGGGCTCTGACGCTCCACCAACTGGGCCATCTGGTGCGCCGCGTCCCAGGCGTGCCCTTCTTTGACCACCTCCTCCACCAGCCCCATCTCGTAGGCCAGGGTGGCGTTGACCTTCTCGCCGCACAAGATCATACGCTTGGCCCAGCCAGGCCCCACCAGCTCTGTGAGCCGCTGAGTGCCACCGGCGCAGGGCAGCAAACCCACGGACGCTTCCGGCAACCCAAGCTTGGCTTGCAGCTCGGCGATGCGGATGTCACAGGCCAGCGCCACTTCCAGTCCGCCGCCCATGGCGTAACCATTGATGGCGGCTATGCTGACGCCATGAAAACGGGCCAGCGCCTCGAAAGCATGACCAAAGGCCTCGGCAACCTCGCGAGCATGGTCCAGATCGCCATCGGCAAACATCTTGAGATCGGCGCCGGCGCAGAAGAACTTGTCCCCCGCCCCGCGGATCACCAGAGCCACCACATCGGGGCGACTGTCGAGCTCCACCATCATCTGCAAGAAGGCCTGCAAGCTGGCCAGGGTCCAGGTGTTGGCGGGCGGATGGTCGAGGGTGATATAGGCCACGTGACCGTGATATTCGAGCCTGATCCTTGTCATTGCATTGTCCTTGTGAATGAGACTGCCCCATGATGACAGGGTTGAATGGAGCCAACCTTCGGCTGGCTCACAAAGCCTGATGACGTCTCGGAGGCAGATAATATGTTACGCCAGCGACAGACCGGGATCCGCCAGCAGGCGGCGGGCGATGATCAGCCGCATCACCTGCCTTGGCGCTCTCCAGGAAAAGCGGCGCCCCCCTTACTCCAGTGACAGACCAGGATCCGCCAGCAGGCGACGGGCGATGATCAGCCTCATCACCTCGTTGGTGCCTTCCAGAATGCGGTGTACCCGGGTATCGCGCAGGTAACGCTCAAGCGGATACTCGCGGATATAACCATAGCCGCCAAAGAGTTGCAGAGCCTCGTCACAGACGCGATAACCCACATCGGTGGCAAAACGCTTGGCCATGGCACACCAGGCGCTCTTGTCCGGACTGCCTCTGTCCAGCTTGTCGGCGGCCTGGCGTACCATCAACCGAGCCGCCGCCAGCTCGGTGGCCATGTCGGCGAGACGAAACTGCACGCTCTGAAATTCGCTGATGGGGTGGCCAAACTGCTGGCGCTGCTGCACATAGCGCAGTGCATCGTCTAGCGCCTGCTGGGCGGTACCCACAGAGCAGGTGGCGATGTTGATACGCCCGCCATCCAGCGCCTGCATGGCGAACTTGAAGCCTTCCCCCTCCTGCCCCAGTCGATAGCTGGCGGGAATGCGCACCCCGTTGAAGGCCACCTCCCGGGTCGGCTGACTGTTCCAGCCCATCTTCTCCTCCGCCTTGCCGTAGACAATCCCCTCACTATCGGCAGGCACCATGAAGGCAGAGATCCCCTTGGCCCCGTCGCCCCCGGTGCGAGCCATCACCACCAGCACATCCGTGCTGCCCGCCCCCGAGATGAACACCTTGCTGCCGTCGATGAGGTAGTCCTCGCCGTCACGCACCGCACGAGTCTTGAGGGCCGCCGCATCTGAACCCGCCCCCGGCTCGGTTAGGCAATAAGAGCCCAGCAGTTCGCCGCTGGCGAGCCTGGGCACCCACTCCTCGGCAACCGCGGCAGGCAGCCAGCTGCCCAGCATCCAGCTCACCATGTTGTGGATGGTCAGATAAGCCGTGGTGGAGGTGCAGCCCATGGCGAGGCGCTCAAAAATCAGGCTGGCATCGAGCCGGGGCAGACCGAGCCCGCCGTACTGTTCCGGGGTATAGAGGCCGCAAAAGCCGAGCGCCGCCGCCTGCTTGATGGTGGGGATGGGAAACTCGTGATCTCTGTCCCAGCGGGCGGCATGGGGTTTGAACGCCTCATTGGCAAAGGCGGTGGCCGCCTCGACATAAGCCTGTTGATCCTCGGTCAGGGTAAAGTCCATCTTGTCCGCTTCCTTGTATCCTTTGTCTGTTGTCTCTGTGGCCCGCGCTCAACGCAGGCTGATGTCAGGTTCGCGCCGGTCGGCATTGCCAAGTCCTGTGTCTTTTCGCCCCCCTTAACTCAGGCTGATGGTCATATTGGGGCCTGTGGGGATATCCTCGTCGAACCAGCGCTCAGTCACCGTTTTGGTCTCGGTGTAGAAGCGCACCGCCTGCTTGCCGTAGGCGTGCAGATCCCCGTAAAAAGAGCCACGCCAGCCGGTAAAGGAGAAAAACGGCAGCGGCACCGGAATGGGCACGTTGATCCCCACCTGACCCACGGCCACCTCGTGGCGAAACTTGCGGGCCGCCGCGCCGCAACCGGTGAAGATGGCGGTGCCGTTACCGTAGGGGTTGGTGTTGATGAGGGTCAGCGCTTCGTCCAGATTGTCTACTTCCAGGCAGGCGAGCACGGGGCCGAAAATTTCCTCTTTATAAATTCGCATCTCTGGGGTCACACCGCGAAACAGGGTCGGCCCCACCCAGTTGCCCACCGGATAGCCCGCCACATCGCAGAAGCGACCATCGAGCAGACACTCAGCCCCCTCCTTGATCCCCGCCTCGATGAGGCCCTCTACCCTGACTTTCGCCTCCGGGCTGATGAGGGGACCATAGGCCGCCTCGGGATCCTGCCAGACCCCGGGCCTCACCTTGGCAAACTCGGCGGCAAGCTCGGGGATCCAGTCGCGGGCACTGCCGACAAACACAGCCACACTGATGGCCATGCAGCGTTGACCGGCCGCGCCAACGCCGGCCCCCACCAGGTTGCTCAGCACCTGCCCCTTGTTGGCATCCGGCATGATCACCATGTGGTTCTTGGCACCGACAAAGCACTGGGCCCGTTTGAGGTGTTCGGTGGCGGTGCGATAGACGTGAGCCCCGACCCGGGCAGAGCCGACGAAGCTGACCGCCTTCACATCGGGATGACACAGCAGCGCATCCACCTGCTCGGCGCCGCCGTGTACAACGGAGAGGATGCCTTTGGGGGCTCCTGCCTCGGTGAACAGCTCGGCCAGCCGCATGGGGGTAAGCGGATCCTGCTCGGAAGGCTTGAGCACGAAGCCGTTGCCGCAGGCTACCGCCAGCGGGAACATCCACAGGGGTATCATGGCAGGGAAGTTGAACGGCGTGATGCCGACACAGACCCCCAGCGGCTGCACCCAGGAGTGGCCATCCACCCGACGCGCCACGTTGCCCATTGTCTCCCCCATGATCTGGCTGGCGATGCCACAGGCTTGCTCCACCACCTCGATGCCGCGCCACACATCCCCCCTGGCGTCCGCCAGATTCTTGCCGGTCTCCTGGGCCAGCAGGGAGGCCAGCTCATCGTGATGGGCTTTAAGCAGATGCTGGTAATTGAACATGACCCGCGCCCGCTCGGGGGCAGGCACATCCCGCCACAGCAGATAGGCGTCGTGAGCGCTGCGCACCGCGCGCTCCACCTCGGCCGGGGTCGCTTTGGGCACGCGTGCCAGCAGGCTCTGATCCGCCGGATTGGTCACCTCGATCCACGCCTCGCTTGTGGAAGCACAGGCCTCGCCACCGATATAAAGCGGCACATCGCCGTATTGGGTCTGATGGTTGCTCATGCCCTGCTCTCCTTGCTGGCAGGCTGCAATGGATATTGGCTTGTCATGCCGCTCACTCCTTGAGCTCGGTTGATGGAGGGGGACGAGCCACCTTGCAGCCGCCACCCGACAAATTTACCTTAGACTAACAATCAATTTACGTTTACGCTAACGTAAACTTAACTCGCAAATGGACTGACCAGTTTGACACCCTGTTTACGACCATAGGGGCTGTCAGATGGGTGAGAACCAACCATTCAAAGGAGAGCAAGGATGCACGCAGTGATGGATGAGACCCTCAGCGCCCTGACCGAGCAGGTCGAGGCCTTCTGCCAGAAAGTGATAGCGCCGCGCGCCAGCGAGATCGATCACAGCAACGTGTTTCCGCGGGATCTCTGGCCCCAAATGGGCGAACTCGGGCTGCACGGCATTACTGTGGCGGAAGAGTATGACGGCGTGAGCCTAGGTTATCTGGCCCACGTGCTGGTGATGGAGCAGGTGAGTCGCGCCAGCGCCTCGGTCGGCCTCTCCTACGGCGCCCACTCCAACCTCTGCATCAACCAGATCCACCGCCACGGCACCCCTGATCAGAAGGCGCGCTATCTGCCCTCCCTCGTCAGCGGCAAGCACGTGGGGGCACTGGCCATGAGCGAGACGGGAGCAGGCTCCGATGTTGTCAGCATGCGGCTTACCGCCAAGCACGATGGCGATCACTTCGTGCTGAACGGCAACAAGATGTGGATCACCAATGGCCCGGATGCCGACACCTTTGTCATCTATGCCAAAACCGATACCAGCGCCGGACCCAAGGGGATTTCGGCCTTTATCGTTGAGGCGGGTACACAAGGTTTCACCACGGCCCAGAAGCTCGACAAGCTCGGCATGCGCGGCTCCAGCACCTGCGAGCTGGTATTTGACAACTGCCGCGTCCCCCGGGAGAACCTGCTCGGCAGCTTGCACGGCGGGGCCCGGGTACTGATGAGCGGTCTCGATTACGAACGGGTGGTGCTGGCCGCCGGCCCCCTTGGCATCATGCAGGCCTGCATGGACGTTGTGCTGCCCTATGTGCGTGAGCGCAAGCAGTTCGGTCAGGCCATAGGTGAGTTCCAGCTGGTACAGGGCAAGCTGGCGGACATGTATACCCGTCTGGCCAGCAGCCGGGCCCTGGTCTACTCGGTGGCGAGCGCCTGCGATCAGGGCCGCACCAGTCGCAAGGATTGCGCCGCCGCCATTTTGTTTGCCGCCGAGAATGCCACCCAGATGGCGCTGGATGCCATCCAGCTCTTGGGGGGCAATGGCTACATCAACGAGTATCCCACCGGCCGCCTGCTGCGGGACGCCAAGCTCTACGAGATAGGCGCCGGCACCTCGGAGATCCGCCGTTGGCTCATCGGTCGAGAGCTGATGGGAGAGAACGCATGAGTCAGATACACTCCCGTCTCGACACGGCCAGCCCGGAATTTGCCGCCAACAAAACGGCAATGCAGGCGCTGGTCGAGGATCTCAATGTCCGGCTCGCCGAGATAGCCCAGGGCGGGGGCGCGGCCAACAACGCCCGCCATCAGGCCCGTGGCAAGCTGCTGCCCCGAGAGCGCATCAACCAGCTGCTGGACCCGGGTTCGCCTTTTCTCGAACTCTCGGCGCTGGCTGCCTGGCAGGTCTATGACGAACCTGTACCCGCCGCCGGCATCATAACAGGGCTCGGCCAGATTGCGGGCAGGCTCTGCCTGCTGGTGGTGAACGATGCCACCGTCAAGGGGGGCACCTACTACCCGCTGACGGTGAAAAAACACCTGCGGGCCCAGGCCATCGCCGAGCGCCTGCGCCTGCCCTGCCTCTATCTGGTGGATTCCGGCGGCGCCTTCCTGCCCATGCAGGACGAGGTGTTCCCCGACCGGGAGCACTTCGGTCGCATCTTCTACAACCAGGCCCGCATGTCCGCCCAAAACATTCCCCAGCTGGCGGTGGTGATGGGGCTCTGTACCGCCGGGGGCGCCTATGTACCCGCCATGGCGGATGAATCCATCATGGTCAAGGAACAGGCCACCATCTTTCTGGCGGGGCCCCCACTGGTCAAAGCGGCCACCGGCGAGGAGATCAGCGCCGAGGCCCTGGGCGGCGCCGAGGTGCACTGCGCCCACTCAGGCGTGGCGGATCACATGGCGCGAGACGATGCCCATGCCCTGGCCATAGCCCGCACCTTGGTTGGTAATCTGGGGGAAAATACTATTCCGGCGTCGGGTTTCGCTTCGCGCGACCCAGGCTATGACGAACCCCAGTATCCCATTGAAGAGCTCTACGGTCTGGTGGGCACCAGCCTCAAGCGCCCTTACGATGCCCGAGAGCTCATCGCCCGTCTGGTAGATGGCTCCGAATTTGACGAATTCAAGGCACTGTTCGGCACTACCCTGGTGACGGGGTTTGCCCGCATCTGTGGCATGCAGGTGGGGATCCTTGCCAACAACGGCGTGTTGCACAGCGATAGCGCCCAGAAAGGCGCCCACTTTATCCAGCTTTGCAACAAGCGCTCCATTCCCCTGCTGTTCCTGCAAAATATCACCGGCTTTATGGTGGGCAGTACCGCAGAGCGGGAAGGCATCGCCAAACATGGGGCCAAACTGGTCACCGCCGTAGCCTGCAGCCGGGTACCCAAGATAACCCTGATCGTCGGCGGCAGCTTCGGCGCGGGCAACTACGGCATGTGTGGCCGCGCCTATGAGCCCGATTTTCTGTTCAGCTGGCCCAACAGTCGCATCTCTGTCATGGGCGGCGAGCAGGCTGCCGGTGTGCTGGTACAGGTGCGCCGGGACAAGCTAGCCGTTGAGGGCAAGGTATTGAGCGAGCAGGAAGCCGCCGCCATCCGCGCGCCCGTGATCGCCCAGTATGAACAGCAGGGTCACCCCTATTACGCCAGCGCGCGGTTATGGGATGACGGCGTCATAGACCCGGCGCAAAGCCGCACAGTGCTGGCGCTGGCGCTGGCCGCCTGCCGGGGTGCTGAGCCGGGACCCGAGCAATACGGCATATTCCGGATGTAAGGAGTTCGTCATGTCCGATCCACTTTTCAATGATCCTCCGGCGGGATTTCGCCTGGAGCGCCATGGGCCACTGGCCGAACTGGTGCTGTCACGCCCCGCTCGCCACAACGCTTTTGATGCCGATCTCATGCTGGGGCTGCTCGATTGCCTCGACGAACTGGCCCATCTTCATGGTCAATCGCTCGCCGAACGCCCCCATGCCTTGCTGCTGCGCGCCGAGGGCAGGCACTTTTGTGCCGGCGCCGATCTCAACTGGATGCGCAATCTCGCTCACGCCGACTTTGAACACAACAGGGAAGACGCCCGGGTACTGGCGAGGCTGATGCAAACCCTGGATGAGCTCCCTTTCCCCACCCTGGCGCTGGTGCAGGGAGCTGCCTATGGCGGTGCATTGGGCCTTGTCTGTGCCTGCGATCTGGTGCTGGCCAGCGAAGATGCACGCTTCTGCCTCTCCGAGGTGAGCCTGGGGCTGGTACCTGCGGTGATCAGCCCCTATGTGGTGCGCACCATGGGCATGCGCCAGGCACGCCGTTACATGCTGAGCGCCGAACCTTTCGATGCCATCACCGCCTGCCGGCTCAATGTGGCGCACCAGCTGACCAGGCCGGAGCAGTTGCTGGCCGAAGGGCGCGCGCTGGCCATGCGCCTGTGTCGCAACGGCCCGGAGGCGATGAAGGAGACCAAGCGACTGCTGGCCGCCATCGAAAGCCATACCGCCCGCCTCCATGAAGAGAAAACCGTCGAGACCATAGCCCGGGTGCGGGTCGGGCTCGAGGCCCAGGAGGGGATGCAGGCCTTTTTTGATAAACGCCCCCCCAGCTGGCGCCCCCGTTTCAAGGATGAAGCATGACTCACAGCAACACCGTCAAGCGACTGCAGATCGCCAACCGCGACGAGGACAACCGCCGCGCATCATCCCATTCTGCCTTTTCAGCGCAATGTGAGGAGCCGTCATGACCAACCAGACGCCGATTAGACGGCTGTTGATTGCCAACCGCGGCGAAATCGCCGTGCGCATCATCAAGACAGCCCGTCGGCTCGGCATCCACACCATAGCCCTCTACTCGGATGCCGACCAAGATGCCATGCATGTGCGGGAAGCCGACGAAGCCTGGCATCTGGGACCTGCCCCCGCGCGGGAGAGCTATCTCGATGCGGCCAAGGTACTGCGCATCGCCCAGCAGGCAGGCGCCGATGCCATCCATCCCGGCTACGGCTTTTTGTCGGAAAACAGCGACTTTGCCACCGCCTGCGAGCAGCGTGGTGTGCGTTTTATCGGCCCCAGTGGCGCCGCTATCCTCGCCATGGGGGACAAGTCCGGCGCCAAGTCGCTGATGCAGGCAGCCGGCGTTCCCGTGCTGCCCGGCTATCACGGCACGGATCAGCGCCTCGAGCTGCTGCGCGAGCAGGCATTGCTGACCGGCTTGCCGCTGCTGATCAAGGCGGCCAGCGGGGGCGGTGGCAAGGGGATGCGCCTGGTCGAACAGATCGACGAATTTGACGAGGCGCTGGCGGCCGTGAAACGCGAAGCGCTGGGCGCCTTTGGCGATGACAGCGTCTTGCTGGAGCGCTACTTGCCCAAGGCCCGTCATGTGGAGGTGCAGGTGTTTGCCGACAGCCTCGGCAACGCCATCTATCTGGGGGACAGGGACTGCTCCTTGCAGCGACGCCACCAGAAGGTGATTGAAGAGGCCCCCGCCCCCGACATCCCCCCGTCACTGCGCCAAGCCATGGGGCAAGCCGCCGTCGCCGCTGCCAAAGCCATCGATTATCGAGGGGCTGGTACCATCGAATTTTTGCTGTGCGGGGACGAATTCTTCTTTATGGAGATGAACACTCGCCTGCAGGTGGAACACCCTGTCACCGAGTGTGTCACCGGCCAGGACCTGGTGGCCTGGCAGTTGGCGGTCGCCGAAGGCAAGCCCCTGCCCCTGACCCAGGAGGAGGTGGTCCTGCACGGCCATGCGGTTGAAGCGCGCCTTTATGCCGAGGATGTGGCAGCCGGTTTTCTACCCGCCAGCGGCCCCATAGAGTGGCTGCAGTGGCCGGACGGGGTGCGCATCGACACAGGTGTGACTGCCGGAGATGAGGTGAGCCCCTATTACGATCCCATGATTGCCAAGCTGATTGCCCACGGCCAGAGCCGAGCAGAAGCCTTTGCCAGACTGGCCGATGCGCTGGGTGCGCTGGAACTCGGCCCCCTGGTGCACAACGGCCCCTTGTTGCTGCGCCTGTGTCAGGAGCCGGACGTGCTGGCCATGCGCCATCACACCCAGTGGCCCATCCCCACAGAACCATTGACAGTGCCCGAGCTTGCCTGGCCGCTGGCCACCCTCTGGCTCGCCAGCCGCAGTGCAGGCAGCGCCCCTTGGCAACAGGCATCCGGCTTTCGTCTGGGTCAACGCAAAAGCTGGACGGCGGCGGTGCAGATCGGCGAGGAGGCACGGGTACTGAGCCTCACCGAATGTGCAGGCAAGCTTGAGTGGCAGGGAGAGCAAATTCCCTATGCGCTGGGCGCTGATCATATCCGCCTGCAACATGCAGGGCGCTGGCAGCGCTACCCCATACAGGCTGTTGGGGCGAGCGATTTCATGGTGCAACTGGATGGGCAACGTATTCGCTTCTGCCACCATGATCACGCACACCAGACCCATCATGATCACGCCAGCACCACCATGCAGGGCGCCATTGCCCCCATGCATGGCATCGTAGTGGCACTGCTGGTCGAGGTCGGGCAACGCGTCAGCAAAGGGCAACCCCTGCTGGTACTGGAGGCGATGAAGATGGAGCACGTCTTGAAAGCCGAACAAGACGGTGTGATCGATACCCTGCAATGCACAGCAGGGGAACAAGTGAGTCAGGGCGCCGTGCTGGTACGTTTTACCGATACCGGCCTGGCCGATGAAAGCACGCTGAAGACGCAAGAGAGCAGTACATGAAAAGAGAATCTGGCATGCAGGACGACAAGGTAAGCCTGGTGGAGATGGGCCCGCGCGATGGCCTGCAAAACGAAGCCAATGCCCTGCCCCTTATCCAGCGGCTTGAGCTGATAGCCCGTCTCGTCGAGAGCGGCTTGCAGCGCATCGAGGTGGGAGCCTTCGTCTCCCCCAGGCGAGTGCCGCAGATGGCCGACTCTGCCGAACTGTTCAAGGCCCTGCCGCGCAAGGGGCCAACCCGCTACGGTGTCCTGGTGCCCAACTTGCAAGGCCTGCAGGCTGCCATTGCCGCCCGGGCTGACGAGATTGGTCTGTTCACCGCCTGTTCTGACGGTTTTACCCGCGCCAATATCGGCATCGGTGTGGAAGAGTCGCTGGTGCGCTTCGCCCCTCTGGTGCAGGAGGCACGCCGCCTCGGCATCAAGGTGCGCGGTTATCTCTCCACCGTCATCGCCTGCCCCTTCGATGGCCCGACCCGCCCGAAACGGGTAGCGGGCATGGCCGAGCGACTCCTTGATCTCGGTTGTCATGAGATCTCGCTGGGGGACACCATAGGAGTCGGTACCCCTGGCACGGTCGCCCCCATGCTGGATGCTGTGCTGCACGAGATCCCGGCAGGACGGCTCGCGGTCCATTTTCACGACACCTACGGCCAGGGCTTGGCCAATTTGCTGCCGGCGCTGGAGCGCGGCATCCGCACCATAGACTGCTCGGTGGCCGGACTCGGTGGTTGCCCCTACGCACCGGGGGCCTCCGGCAACGTCGCCTCGGAGGAGGTGATCTATCTGCTGCACGGCCTTGGCATGAGCACAGGGGTGGATCTGGACAAGCTGGCGGCCACCGGCCAATGGGTAAGCGAACGACTCGGCCGTCCCAACGGCTCCCGGGTAGGTCAGGCCCTCCACGCCAATGCAGAGCGGCTGCGGATGCGCCTTTGCCAGTCATCCTCGCACTAACAGGAGTCACTACCATGCCACCGTCCCTGCCCGGCAAGGAGATCACCTACAGCATCTCGGAGCTGGCCCATGAATTTGATATCACGCCAAGGACCATCCGCTACTACGAGGATGAGGGACTGATCACCCCGACCCGGGAAGGACAGACCCGCATCTACAGCCACAAGGACAAGATCCGCCTCAAGCTGACATTGCGCGGCAAACGGCTCGGCTTCAGCCTGGCGGAAATCCGCGAGCTGTTCGACATGTATGACACGGATCGCTCTAGCAAGACCCAGCTCCACTCCATGATCCAGCTCATCAATGCCAAGCGCCAATCCCTGCACCAGCAACTGGAGGATATCCAGATGGTGATGGCAGAGCTGGAAGCCGCCGAGCAGCGCTGTGCAAATTCCCTTAACAGCTTGAAAACCAGCGCAGATTAACCGAATCTGGGATCATCTCACCATCTTGGTGCTCCCGATGAAATGCTGGTGCTGGTTGTTACTCTTGTTCTGCTCCACGGCCTGGAGCCACCCCCTGATCCGGGTCGGTGGCTACCCCTATGCCCCCTTCGTGGTCAAGGAGAGTGAAAACCACTATCGGGGACTGACTCTGGATCTCATCTCGGCGCTCAACGAAGTTCAGCAAGAGGTGCGTTTCGTCTTTGTCCCCACCTCGGCCACCCATCGCTATCAGGCGCTGGCACTCGGCCGCTTCTCCCTCATGCTGTTCGAGGATATCCGCTGGAATTGGGATGCGGAACAAGTTCACATGACCCCACCTTTACTGCTGGGGGGCGAAATATATGTCGCCCTCAAGGTGCCAGGGCGTGATCAAACCTTCTTCGAACACATTGATCAGCGCAAACTTATCGGCGTCACCGGTTATCACTATGGATTTGCCGACTTCAATGCCAATGCAGACGCGCTCAAGCAGCGCTTTCGCATCACGCTGGTGAAAGACAATGCCACCGCCATACAGGGATTGTTCAAGGGGCGCGGCGACGTGGCCATCCTCAACCTCGCGTATCTCAACCAGTTCAGCCAACAGTATCCCGAGCTGGCAGCCCAGTTGCTGCGGTCAGACAAGTGGGATCAGCAGTATGAGCTGAGAGCACTGCTCAGCCCGACGGCAGACATCTCGACCCGCCAGCTGGAAACCTGGCTGGCCGAGTTGAAGAAAAGCGGAACCCTGGCACGTCTGTGGACAAAGTACGGCGTACAGCATCAAGCGGCACCATGATTATGTCCTGAAAACTTGCTACCCTGTGCGCATCAATTGGAGACCTTCATGCCCAAACCCCTGCGTGTCCGCCTGCTGCGCTATACCCTTTATCTCTTCGCCGCACTGCTCATCTCCCTGTTGGTCCTGTTATGGCAAGCGCCGACTCTCACCCAGCGCCACCTGCCCGCCTGGCTGGCCAAACACTATGGTCTGAACCTGACGCTGGGGGAGATCCATGTCAGCCTGCGCCATCCCTCCCTTGCCATCGGTCCCTCGGCGCTGCTCGATGAAAAACAGCAACCCATCATTGCATTCGAGCAGCTGCAGCTTGTCCCCGAGCTTGGCCAGAGCTGGCGGCAGAAGGCCATTATTCTGAGTGACGCCACCCTCACCAAGCCGATGGTGAATCTCATCCGTCGGGCCGACAGCAAAGGTGAGGTACGTTTCAATCTGACCGATGCCCTGGCCAGCGTGCTGACGCCCTCGCAGACGCCCGTCACGACCAGCAGCGAGCCCCTTCTGGTACAGATAGCCAAACTGGCCGCTGTACAGGGTCAAATCAGCTACCAGGACAGTCGCAAGAAAAACAGTGCGGGCTGGATACCCCCGCTCACCCTGAGCGGGCTCGATCTGCAACTGCCGGATTTCTCCACTGCGGCGAAAAATACCAACCACTTCCAGTTGACCGCCCGGCTCAACAAACAGAGCCCGCTCAAGGCGAGCGGCCAGCTCGATATCATGACGGGGGCAGGCAAAGGCCAGCTCAGTCTCGGCAAGCTTGCGCTCTCGCCCTTCGCGCCGCTCTGGGCCCCCTACCTCAAGGTCAATCTGGTCAAGGGCGAGGCCAGCGCCGAACTGAACTACCAGCTCAGTCAGGGCAAACATGGACTGGATTGGCAGTTGTCAAAGGGCAAGCTGACTTTGAGCGACTGGCAACTCAAGCAGAACAAGGGCGCCGAGTTTGCCCGCTTCAAACAGCTGGCATTGGCAGGCATAGCCCTGGATGGCAACAAACAGTCTGTCAGGATCGACAAGATCGCACTCAAGGCCCCGGTGGTCACGGCAACCCTCGACGCCGCGCAGCAGCTGGACCTGACAGCACTGCTTGTCCCCCAGCCTGCGGATAAACCCTCGGGCAAAAAGCCGGCTCCGGGCACCCCCTGGCGCTGGTCGCTCAAAGAGACGCGCATCAGCCAGGGGGAGTTCAAGCTGACCGAGTCGAGCAGTGGCAAGCCGCTGCTGCGCGAGATCTCCGGGCTGAACCTCACGCTGGGTCCCCTTGGCAGTCAGTCTGATCAGCCCAGCCCGCTCAACCTCAATGCTACCCTCAACACCCAGAGTTCCCTCGGATTTGACGGCGACCTCACCCTGGCCCCTTTCACCCTCAAGGGCGAGTTCAAGCAGCAGGGGCTGCCCCTCAAATGGGCCCAACCCTACCTGCAGGATCTGCTGCGCATCACGGTGCGCGACGGCCAGCTTGCCAGCCGTACCAGACTGGCCTTGGCCACCAACGCCGAGGGGGCGCTGAGCAAACTCGAGGTCAAAGGAGGGCTCGACATAGACCAGTTGTTCGTGCTAGATCGGGCCGACAATCAACGCCTGCTGCAGATAGATCGTCTGGAGCTGAGCGGGTTGCACTATGACGGCATCAGCCAGCAGGTGAAGATTGGCGACATACTGCTGCGCAAACCCTTCGCCCGCATCGAGATCAACGAAGACGGGATCACCAACCTCCAGCAACTGGTGCTGCCACAAGCCGCCAGCACAGAGCCCGCCAACGGGCCCGTCCCCCGCATTACCATCGATCAGGTCCGCACCGAACAGGGCAACCTGCGCTTTGCCGATCGCAGCCTGAGCCCGGAATTCGTGGTGGACATTGCCTCCCTCAGCGGCCAGAGCCGCCATATCAGCAATATTCCCGGCCAACGTTCGGATCTCGCCTTCAACGGCAAGGTTGACCGCTATGCCCCCGTGACCATTCGCGGCAACACCAATCTGCTGATCGAGCAGCCCGTGCTCGATGTGGCAGTCACCTTCAGCAACCTGGAACTCACCACTTTTACCCCCTACTCCAGTACCTACGCCGGGTATGCCATCGACAAGGGACAGCTCTCCATGAAGCTGAACTACAAGCTGCAGGGCAATCGACTGGAGGGGGATAACGACATCACCATCAAGAAGCTGCAACTGGGAGAGAAGATCAAGAGCGAGCAGGCCAAGGACATGCCGCTGGGACTGGCCATCGCCCTGCTCAGCGATGCCAACGGCGTCATCCAGATGAACCTGAAGGTAAAAGGCAATCTGGATCAGCCAAATTTCAGCCTCGGCAATATCTTCTGGGATGTGCTGGGCAATACCCTCAGAAAGGCCATTACGTCCCCCTTCTCTCTGCTGGCGTCGTTGACCGGAGGCACTGAGGATCTGGATGAGCTGCCCTTCCTGCTGGGTGAGCCGGCTCTCACTCCGACCCAGCAGATCAGGCTGACCAAGCTGGCGCAAGCGCTCAAGGAGAGACCCAAGATCAGCATGAACATTCGCGGCAAGGTCAACTTCAATGAAGAGCGCCCCATTTTGCAGCGCCAGAAGCTGGAGCGTGCATTGACCAAGATCACGGGCATGCCGGTTGACCTCGATCTGCTGGAGCAGGACCCCATACTCCAAGCCGCGCTGGCCGAAGCCTACGAGGCGCACTTCCACGAGGATCTTGAGGATCTGGCCGATCGGCTGAAACTGGATGAGTCGAGCCCGGCCCTGCGAAGCCTGGCGGTGATCCTGCTGCGGGATCAACAGCTGATCACCGCCAAGTCCCTGCGCAATCTGGCCATGCGCCGTGCCCAGAACACCAAGGAGTATCTGGTGGATACCCAGGGGATAGCGCCGGAACGGCTGTTCGTACTCGACAGTCAGGTAAAGGAGGCGGACAAGGAAGCCAAGGTCGTTCTGACACTGGATAACTGACCGCTGCCGGGGAGCAGAAACGGCTCCCCGGCGTTTTCATCCCAGCTCTCGTTGATTGTTCGTGCCGCCTTGCGTCCACGTCCTCCTTGAGACCATAGCCACTAACGACTCATCATTGAGTGCGCAGAGCATAGAGGATATATCCGCCCTCACTCCAAACCCCCTTTAAGACTGTGCTCTGCTCTCCTCTGGCGACCCGTTATCCACATAAGGCGCCCATGTGAGCGCCCCTGCTCGACCGGTTTTTCTCTGGATCCGGGCAAGTGTCTCCTGCGCTTCAAACGGTGACTCCCTCTTTTTGTTTGATGGCATATATGGTGATTTTTGCCTCTGACAAATGCCAGGCATCGGGCTGCAACAGACAAGAGCCCAGTGGCACGAAACAGGCTCGAAAACCAGGGGACGAAGGCACTGCTGCTATCTGTTATTCACTTTCACATCCGACGTGGCTCACACAAAAAATCAACCTTGCCACCGCTATTCATTCACCTGCTATCTACCTGAATGGCACGAATAATGACGTGGATAAAATTTCGTGTAGTTTTTTTACCATTTTTTGTACTCCCCTCTTGCGAGGGACCCGTTGCCTGCCTAAAATCGCGCGTCTTTTATCAACCCCCACCTCTATTTTTGGAGAACACCACGTGAGCGAAAAATTGGCCAACCCTGCCCCTCTGGGTCTGATGGGTTTCGGTATGACCACCATTCTGCTGAACATCCATAACGCAGGTTTCTTCCCCATCAGCGCCATGATCCTGGCCATGGGCCTGTGCTATGGCGGTCTGGCCCAGATCATCGCCGGTATCATGGAGTTCAAGCGTGGCAACACCTTCGGTGTCACCGCCTTTATCTCCTACGGCACCTTCTGGTGGAGCCTGGTGTTCCTGCTCGTGATGCCGACCATGGGTCTGGCCGAAGCCACTCCCCACGCTTACATGGGCTGGTATCTGCTGATGTGGGGCATGTTCACTCTCTTCATGCTGGTCGGCACCGTCAACTTCCCCCGTGTGAAGCAGTTCGTATTCGCCTCCCTGACAGTGCTGTTCTTCCTGCTGGCCGCCCGTGATTTCACCGGCAGCACCCTGATCGGCACCATCGCCGGTTTCGAAGGCATCATCTGTGGCGCCAGCGCCATCTACCTGGCCATGGCTACCGTGATCAACGAACAGTTTGGCCGCACTGTGCTGCCGATTGGCGATCACAAGAAAGCCGCTGCAGTACAGCTGAAAGCTGCTGCCTGATAGGTAAGCCATTCAGATTGTGAAAAAGGCACCTTCGGGTGCCTTTTTGCTATTCAGATTAAATCATCTGCGGATCGGTTATCAGACAGTTAGCCCCGTTTGCGCCTCTCCCGCCAACAAGCGGGTCGCCGGAAAACGCAGGGCGGGATCCTGGCTGAAGAACTGGCTTAGTTGCCGGTATACAGCCGGATAGACCTGCCGCAAGCGCAACGGATCGGTAAAGAAGCTCTCGCAGCACACGGCAAAAAACTCGGCCGGATGCTCGGCGGCATAGGGATCGATAGCGGTGACCTCGTCGCGGGCCAGCTGGGCATTCATGGCATCGAACGCCTCCTGCAGGGCCAGGGTCCACTGGCGTGTATCCATGCCACTTGGCAGCGGCGGCGCACCGTCGGCATCCCCCCCCAGCATGTCGAGTTTATGAGCCAGTTCGTGGATCACCAGGTTGAAGCCATCCCAATCCCCGTCCTGCTGCAACTCGCTCCAGGCCAGCACCAGCGGCCCCTGAGGCCAGGACTCACCAGCGTTCTCTTCTTCCCACTCGCTCACCAGACCGAATTCATCCTGCACCTCCTGACGACGGACCACGGGTTCCGGGATCAGTATGATTTCGTGAAAGCCACGATACCAGTCGAGACCAAGATGCAAAATGGGCAGCACCGCCTGCAAGGCCAATACTGCCTGCTGGCGGGAAGTCAGCTCGACCCCGAGTTGGGTCAGGGTCTTGCGGGCCAGAAATTGCTGCGCCAGAGCAATCAGCCGCAGCTGATCGTCTTTGGAAAATCCCTGCAAGATGGGCACCACAGCCAGGGCCTGCTGCCACTCCAGCGCTCGTGGGGCGCTCTCTTCCTGTCGGGACATACCACCAAACAGACTCCATAACCGGGACCAGAACACGCAGACTCCTCTTGCCAATCAAAATACTTTTACGAACCGCTTCGGACGCTCAAGGTAACCCTGAGACAGGTAGAAACGATGGGCATTTTGCCGTTTGAGACTGCTGGACAACTCCAGCTGGCTGCAGCCTTGCGCCAGAGCGCGATCTTCTGCCGTCGCCAGCAAGGCAGCTCCTACACCAGCGCCTCTTGCACCTTCATCGACGACCAGCGCCGAGATCAGGCCCCAGTCTGGTGCAACATGCAAGGGCCGCAGGCGATGCCACACCAGCACTCCCACTGCCTCGACCTCGTGACAGGCGAGCAGCACCTCACGATCAGGAGCTGGCTGCAACCAGCGTTCAGCCACCTCGACCGGGCTGGCGGGATAGCCAAGCTGCCCGAACAGGCGGGCCATGGCGACCGCATCCCCCTGCCCGGCGAGGCGGATCACATTGAGATGGTTTTCTATTTTCATCCTTGGCCTCAAATTTGCTGTGTCTCTGTTACCACCAATCCAAGTAGACGAGAGAGGAGGTCATGGCGGGGATGCCAGCACATCCCGACTAAAAGGACCATTTGTTAACGCCAACTCACAAATTAACAACATGACAACATATTTCGCTGGGAAGCCCTTGAACAAACCGATATGTTAAAACCCACGGACTTGGTAGTTGAAAGTCCCGCTCAAGATTGAGTGACCCCCTTGGTCACTCACCATTTTAAGGGAGCGAGGCAAAGACCTCGCCAAGACAGCACAACAAAGGAGTTGTTGTACATGAATGAAATCGTCAATGCTATCAATGGTGTGATTTGGAGCCCTGCGCTCATCTATCTGTGCCTGGGGGTAGGCCTCTACTTCTCCCTGCGCAGCCGTTTTTTACAACTGCGTCACCTGAAAGGCATGGTACGCCTGATGTTCAAAGGCAAAGCCAACGAAGCGGGGGTCTCTTCCTTCCAGGCACTTTCCATGACATTGGCGGGCCGGGTCGGTACCGGTAACATTGCCGGCGTCGCCACTGCCATCACCTTCGGTGGCCCGGGCGCCCTGTTCTGGATGTGGATGGTGGCCTTCCTCGGTGCCAGCTCTGCCTTCGTGGAGTCTACCCTGGGTCAGGTCTACAAGGAGAAGATCAACGGTGAGTACCGCGGTGGCCCGGCCTTTTATATCGAGAAAGGACTAGGCATGACCTGGTACGCCTGGATCTTTGCCATCGCCACCATCTTCGCCTGCGGCGTGCTGCTGCCGGGGGTACAAGCCAACTCCATCGGCTCCAGCCTCAACACCGCCTTCGGTCTTAGTCCCAACGTGACCGCGGCCGTGCTGGCTCTGCTGCTGGGCTTTATCATCTTCGGTGGCGTGAAGCGGATCGCCAGCTTTGCCAGTACCGTAGTGCCCTTCATGGCGCTCGGCTACATCATAGTGGCCTGCGTCATCATCGCCCTCAATATTGGCCAGTTGCCAAGCATCATCCTGCTGATCTGGAAGAGCGCCTTTGGTCTGGACGCAGGCTTTGGTGCCATTCTGGGCCTGGCCATCATGTGGGGCGTCAAGCGCGGGGTTTACTCCAACGAAGCAGCCCAGGGAACCGGCCCCCACGCCTCCTCTGCCGCCGCTGTGAGCCACCCGGCCAAACAGGGTCTGGTGCAGGCGTTCTCCGTCTACATCGACACCCTGTTTGTCTGCTCCGCCACCGGCTTCATGCTGCTGATCACCGGCCTTTACAACGTGCAAGGACCGGATGGCGCAGCCATTTACACAGGTATCGCCGGCATTGCTGCAGGCCCAGGCTATGTGCAGACCGCCATGGAGAGCATGATGCCCGGCTTTGGTAACTACTTTGTTGCTATCGCGCTGTTCTTCTTCGCGTTTACCACCATAGTGGCCTACTACTACATCGCCGAAACCAACATCGCCTTCATCAACCGCAAGATCAACCGCCCCTGGCTCACCTTCTTGCTGAAGATTGCCCTGATGGCGGCGACCGTCTACGGCACCGTCAAGACGGCGGATCTCGCCTGGGGTCTGGGGGACATAGGGGTCGGTCTGATGGCCTGGCTCAACATAGTCGCCATCCTGCTGCTGCAAAAAACCGCCTTCGTCTGCCTGAAGGACTATGAAGCACAGCTGGCACAAGGGGTCGACCCAGTATTCCACCCGGAAAAACTCGGTATCAAGAACGCCGACTACTGGATCGACAACCGCGCCGAGGTAAACCTGATGCGTGAGAAAACCGGTCATGCCTTCGAGGCAGATCCGGATACCGTCATCAAATAAGTGCAACGACACAACGAAAAATGGCAGCCTCGGCTGCCATTTTCTTTTGCTGTATCCTTTACCGCTTCCCTTTACCACTTCAGAGGGCGTTGCGCCTCGGCCCGAACGGCAAGCGCCAGCGAAACAGGCTGTTGAAGGTGGCGCGCCACTGATTGGGCCGGCCTAGGATCTGCTTTTGCAAACGGGTCTCTTCTTTGAGCATCACCTCATCACTGCGAGCCCAAGCCTGCTGGTAGAGCTGCTTGATCCCCGCCAGCGCATCCGGCGACTTGGTGATGAGGGTACGGGCAAACTCCCGCGCCTCTGTCAGCGGATCCTCACATACCCGGCTCACCAACCCCAGGGACTTGGCCTCAAGGGCATCGCACTCGCGCCCGCTCATGGCGAGCTCCATGGCGGTATCCACCCCCATCAGGTTACGCAGGGTGACGCAGCCACTCATGTCGGGAATGATGCCCCACTTGATCTCCATCACGGAGAAGCGACAATCCGGGGTGCTGAACCGGAAGTCTGCGCCGAGGGCAATCTGCAAGCCGCCGCCAAAGCACACCCCCTGGGTCACGGCAATCACAGGCACCGGCAACTGGTGCCAACCATAGGCGACCCGCTGCGCCAGATTGGTTGCCTCATCCGCCTCGCGCTTGAGTATGTCCAGTGCCGCCACCGGCTGCTTGAGCATGGATTTCACATCCAGACCGGCGCAGAAGGCGCGCCCTTCCCCATACAGGATCACGGCCCGTAGCCCCTTGTGTTGCTGCAACTCGGCGAGCGTCTGGTCGATGGCGCCAAACATGCTTCTATCCAGCGCATTGAGCTTGTCCCCCCGCGCCAGCATCACCTCGGCGATACCGTCCCGGATCTCGCACTTGACCCTTGGTTTTTCCATTTCCCTCTCCGCTCCTTGAATCAAACTGGTCATACCACCACGTTATCAGAGTGTTATTGCGAGGTACAGCGAGGCCACCATTTTCCCGCTTCCTGTTGCAGGCAAGGTGTGCGACTAAAGTCGGCTGGCTCCTGCGTCACGGCTTTGTCAGACTGATCTGACGCCACAGGCCAAGGATTGCCATGACTAGCTTGTTCAACTTTGCCCGCCCCCCATTTGATGTACTGAATGCAGAGCAGCGTGAGCGGCTCGAACAGCACCTCTCCATCTGCTATTTTCGCGCGGGACAGACGGTGTTGAACGCCGGTGATGCCCCGCCCGGCCTCTACCTCATCATCAAGGGAGCGGTGGAGGAATCCGCGACCCATCACCATTTTGGCGATTACGGGGTCGACGATCTGTTTGATGTGCGGGCCCAGTTTGATGGCCGCTGTCGCCACCAGTTCAACGCACTGGAAGATACCCTCTGCCAGCTCATTCCCCACGCCGAGTTTCGGGCACTGTGCGACAGCAATCCGGCGCTGGCTGGCTACTTCACCGCCAGCCTGGCCGAACGACAACAGCAACAAGAGCAGCGCGAACAGCTGGGCCAGAAGAATCTGGCGGAATTTATCCTGACCCGGATTGAACCCTGTCATCTGCAAGCACCGCTCGTTGTCGACAACCGGCTCAGCCTGCTGGCGGCGACCGAGGCCATGGTGGCCAAGGGCACGGATTGCCTGCTCTATCCCGCTCACGATGGCAGCCTGACCCTGGCCACCCGCAAGACATTGCTGCACGCCCTCACCCTGAAGGGGCTGCCGCTGACGGCCCCGCTCGCCGTGCTGACCCCGGCACCACTGATTGGCCTGCCACTGGGCAGCTATCTGTTTGATGCCCTGTTATTGATGACCCGTCATCGCATCAAGCGGCTGGTCATCTGGCAACAAGGTGAAGTGATGGGCATCTTGCAGTTGACACAGGTGCTGGGGCTCTTCTCCACCCACTCCCATGTGTTGACCCTGCGCATCGCCCGCGCCGATACACTGCCCGCGCTGGAAGCGGTGGCCCGGGAGCAGCAACAACTGACCCGCTCCCTGTTTGGCCGGGGTATCCACACCGCCTTTTTGATGAAACTCATCGCCACCATCAACGAGCAATTGATCGCCAAGGCCTTTTCTCTGGTGATCCCACCCGAGGTACAGGACAAGGTGTGCCTGCTGATGCTGGGCTCGGAGGGGCGCGGCGAACAGATCCTCAAAACAGATCAGGACAATGCCCTGATCCTGCCCGCCGACCTGCACTGGCCCAGTCAACAGAAAGATCTGGCCGCCTTCAGCGCACTGCTTGAGCAACTCGGCTACCCGCCCTGCCCCGGCCAGGTGATGGTCAACAACCCCCTATGGGTGAAAGAGGTGACGCAGTGGCAGAGCGGGATTGAGCAGGCCTGCCTCGCAGCAAACGAAGCCAGCCTGCTCTGGCTCGCCACCCTGGCCGATGCTCACCCTATCGCCGGAGATCGCAACCTGCTCCCTCCCATCGCCCGTCAACTGCGGGAGCAGCTTGCCGACAGGCGGGATCTGCTGGCGGAGATGGTCAGACCGGCAGTGGCGTTTCATGCGCCGCTCACCCTGTTTGGCCGGCTGGAACGCTCCGCTGATGGGCTGGATCTCAAGCGGGGCGGACTGTTCCCCCTGGTCCATGGCATCCGTATGCTGGCACTGGAGGCGACCATTATGGAGACCTCGACCCTGGGGCGCATCGAGGCACTGGTAGCGTCAGAACGACTTAGCGCCAACTATGGTGACAATCTGGCAGAGGCATTTCGACTCTTTATCCGCCTGCGATTGCGCAGCCAGCTCAAGGGAGGAGAGAGCCGGGTACGGGTCAATGAACTCAGCCACGGCGAGCGGGATCTGCTGCGTCAGGCGCTGCATCAGGTAAAGAAATTCCAGCAGTGGCTCACCTTGCACTTTCGTCTGAGACAATAGGCATGTGGAGCCGCGCTCGACGCTACTGGCATGGCCGTGCTTTCCGAACTGGCGAGTTCGCACCGCTCTTTGCCCTGCCACCAGGGGATGAGCTGATTGCCCTCGATTTTGAAACCACCAGCCTGGATCCTGCCCGGGCCGAGATCGTTTCCATCGGGGCGGTGCGCATCAAGGGTAACCGGATATTGACCGGCAAAGCGCTCTCACTGCGGGTACAAGCCCCCGCCAGCCTGAACGCGCAATCCGTGGTGATCCACGGCCTGCGCCATCAGGATTTGCAACAGGGCATGAGGCTGGAAGCCGCGCTGCACCAGCTGTTGGCCTTTATCGGCCCACGTGAACTGGTGGGATATCACATCGCCTACGATCTGCGCATTCTCAACCTAGCCTGCCAGAAACAGTGGGGGCTGACCCTTGCCCAACAAGGGATAGAGGTGAGCCGGCTCTACCACGATCACCTCTATCGCCGTTATCCCGACGCGGTCATCGACCTGCATCTGGCCGCCATCCGCCAGCACCTGAACTTGCCTTCCCTGCCCGTACACGACGCCCTGAGTGATGCCATCACGGCTGCTCTTATCTACCTGCGCCTGACTCAAGGCGGGCCACTGGCTTATCCCAAAGTCTAATTGCCCGCAAATAACATTTAATTCACATTTTGCTTACATGAGCAGACACCTGCTCGGTAGGGACTCCCCTTCATCCACCGCTGACACTTATGTCATGGAGAACTGCAATGGAACAGCAACGTTACTTGAGGATCCAGCAAGATCCCCACTTCCAGGAGTTGGTGGCCAAACGCCAGCGCTTTGCCTGGACCCTCTCCATCCTGATGCTGGGGCTCTACCTGGCCTTCATCCTGCTCATCGCTTTTGCCCCCGGCTGGCTTGGCACCCCCTTGAGCGAGGGCTCCACCATCACCCGAGGTATCCCGGTGGGAGTGGGACTGATCCTATCTTCCTTCATACTGACCGGCATCTATGTATTCCGGGCCAACGGCGAGTTCGACGAGCTGAACCAGAAGATCCTCAAGGGAGTGCAATCATGAAAGGCAAGTCTCTGCTGTTGCTGGCCTCGCTGGCCTCTTCCCCCTTGCTGGCGGCCGAGGCGCTGACCGGTGACGTCAATCGCCAACCCCTCAACATCTCTGCCATCGTCATGTTCGTGATCTTCGTGGCGGGTACCCTGTTCATTACCTATTGGGCCTCCAAGCGTAACCGCTCTGCCTCCGATTATTATGCCGCTGGCGGACGCATCACCGGCTTTCAAAATGGTCTGGCCATCGCCGGTGACTACATGTCTGCCGCCTCTTTCCTCGGTATTTCCGCTCTGGTTTACACCTCGGGCTACGATGGCCTCATTTACTCCATCGGCTTTTTGGTGGGCTGGCCCATCATACTGTTCCTGATCGCGGAGCGGCTGCGCAATCTCGGCAAATATACTTTTGCCGATGTGGCTTCCTATCGCCTCAAGCAGACCTCGGTGCGCAGCCTCTCCGCCAGTGGATCTCTGGTGGTAGTGGCCCTCTACCTCATCGCCCAGATGGTGGGTGCAGGCAAACTCATCGAGCTGCTGTTCGGCCTGCAATACCATGTGGCCGTGGTGCTGGTCGGCATATTGATGGTGCTCTATGTGTTGTTTGGCGGCATGCTGGCCACCACCTGGGTGCAGATCATCAAGGCGGTGATGCTGCTCTCCGGTGCCAGCTTCATGGCCATCATGGTGATGAAGTCCGTCAACTTCGATATCGGTGCCTTGTTCAGCGAAGCGGTCAAGGTGCATGAGAAGGGCATCGCCATCATGAGTCCGGGTGGACTGGTGTCTGATCCCATCTCCGCCATCTCGCTGGGTCTGGCGCTGATGTTCGGTACCGCCGGTCTACCCCACATACTGATGCGTTTCTTCACAGTGAGCGACGCCAAGGAAGCCCGTAAATCGGTATTCTATGCCACCGGCTTCATCGGCTACTTCTACATCCTGACCTTCATCATCGGCTTTGGCGCCATTTTGCTGGTCAGCACCAACCCTGACTTCAAGGACGCCACCGGCGCCCTGCTGGGCGGCACCAATATGGCAGCCATTCATCTGGCCGATGCAGTCGGTGGCAGCCTGTTCCTCGGTTTCATCTCCGCCGTTGCGTTCGCCACCATACTGGCGGTGGTCGCGGGCTTGACCCTGGCAGGTGCTTCTGCGGTCTCCCACGATATCTATGCCAGCGTCATCAAGAAGGGCAAGGCCAACGAAACAGACGAGCTGCGCGTTTCCAAGTACACCACTGTGGTGCTGGGGGTGGTCGCCATCGGTCTGGGGATCCTGTTCGAGAAGCAGAACATCGCTTTCATGGTCGGCCTGGCCTTCTCCATTGCGGCGAGCTGCAACTTCCCTGTGCTCTTCCTCTCCATGTTCTGGTCCCGTCTGACGACGCGCGGCGCCGTCTTCGGTGGCTGGCTCGGTCTGGTCAGTGCAGTCAGCCTGATGGTGCTTGGCCCGACCGTGTGGGTGAAGGTACTGGGGCATGCAGAAGCTATCTTCCCCTACGAGTACCCGGCCCTCTTCTCCATGGCAGTTGCTTTCATCGGGATCTGGCTGTTCTCTGTCACCGACAAGTCCGAGAATGCGGCCGACGAACATGCCAAGTTCCTGCCCCAGTTCATCCGTTCACAAACCGGGCTCGGTGCCTCCGGTGCGACGGCCCACTAACCACAACTTACCTTGTTGCAAGCCGGCCCTGCGCCGGCTTTTTTCATGGCCGACGCTCACTGACGATTCCCCCCATGCCATGAGAACCGGTCACTGACTTCATCAAAACGTTCAGAGGACTTGCCACCTGATCTGTGCCCTGCCCGCAATGGGGCCAGATCACAGTTCTTGCTAAAACTTTCGGGGGATCTGTGCCATAATGCGCGCCATTTGACAGACCAACCGGGACACTTACTTTGTTAAGCAGCAATAACATCACCATGCAATTCGGCGCCAAGCCGCTGTTTGAGAACATCAACGTCAAGTTTGGCGGCGGCAACCGCTATGGCCTCATTGGCGCCAACGGCTGTGGCAAGTCCACCTTTATGAAGATCCTCGGCGGCGACCTTGAGCCGAGCGGCGGTAATGTGAGCCTGGACGTCAACGAGCGTATCGGTAAGCTGCGCCAGGACCAGTTCGCCTACGAAGAGATGCGCGTGCTGGACGTGGTCATGATGGGTCACGGCGAGTTGTGGGCCGCCATCGCCGAACGCGATGCCATCTACGCCAACCTGGACGCCACCGACGACGACTACATGAAGGCCGCCGAGCTGGAAGGCATGGTTGCCGAGTACGATGGCTATACCGCTGAATCCCGTGCAGGCGAACTGCTGCTGGGTGCAGGTATCCCCATCGAACAGCACAACGGTCCCATGAGCGAAGTGGCTCCAGGCTGGAAACTGCGGGTGCTGCTGGCCCAGGCCCTCTTCTCCAACCCCGACATCCTGTTGCTGGACGAACCGACCAACAACCTGGATATCAATACCATCCGCTGGCTGGAGCAGGTGCTGAACGAACGTGAAAGCACCATGATCATCATCTCTCACGATCGTCACTTCCTGAACTCCGTCTGCACCCACATGGCGGATCTGGACTACGGCGAGCTGCGCGTCTACCCGGGCAACTACGACGAGTACATGACGGCCGCCACCCAGGCCCGCGAGCGTCTGCTCTCCGACAACGCCAAGAAGAAGGCCCAGATCGCCGATCTGCAATCCTTCGTCTCCCGTTTCAGCGCCAACGCCTCCAAATCCAGCCAGGCCACCTCTCGACTCAAGCAGATCGACAAGATCAAGATTGAGGAAGTGAAGGTGTCCAGCCGTCAGAACCCCTTCATCCGCTTCGAGCAGGAGAAGAAGCTCTACCGCAACATCCTGGAAATGGAAAACGTTGCCAAAGGCTATGGCGATGCGCCCCTGTTCAAGGATCTGGGCATGATGCTGGAAGTGGGCGAGAAGGTCGCCATTCTGGGTACCAACGGCATCGGTAAATCCACCCTGATCAAGACCCTCGTTGGCGATCTGACCCCGGACACCGGTACCATCAAATGGTCCGAGAATGCCCAGATCGGTTACTACGCTCAGGATCATGCCGAAGACTTCGACACCGACCTCAATGTGTTCGACTGGATGGCACAGTGGAAACAGGAGAATGAAGATGAGCAGGCGGTACGCTCCATTCTCGGTCGTCTGTTGTTCACCCAGGATGACATCAAGAAGCCAGTCAAGGTGCTCTCCGGTGGTGAACAGGGTCGCATGCTGTTCGGCAAGCTGATGATGCAGCGCCCCAACATCCTCATCATGGATGAACCGACCAACCACCTGGACATGGAATCTATCGAATCCTTGAACATGGCGCTGGAAATGTATCAGGGCACCCTGATCTTCGTCTCCCACGACCGCGAGTTCGTCTCCTCATTGGCGACCCGCATCCTGGAACTGAGCGAGAACGGTATTCGTGACTTCGGCGGCACCTACGAGGAGTACCTGCGCACTCAGGGCGTGGTGTAACCCCTCGCCTGCCAGGGCGCTTGAATAGAAAAAACCGGCAAGTGATTGCCGGTTTTTTTATGGCCGCCGCACTCTGATCCGTCCCCTGCGGGCAACCAACACATATCCGCATTTCTACGCTGCGCATAACGTATCACGCAGGTCACGCAGGTCACGCAGGTCACGCAGGTCACGCAGGTCACGCAGGTCACGCAGGTCACGCAGCCAGCATAGCGACCTCAACCCCACTTCGCAGATAAAAAAACGGCCCCATCACGGGGCCGTTCTTTCAATGGATTGCAACCGATCGGGTTTATTCGACTGTGGCTTCCACATCGGTGAAGTACTCGATCTTGGCGGCTTTGCGCAGCTCGTCGATCAGGGACTTGTAGCTCACCTGGGCCTTGCCCTGGCCAAGCTGGCCTTGCAGCAGGCTGACCATCTGGGACGGCTCCTTGGCTACCACCACCTTGTCCAGTGCGACCACCACGCGATCACCATTGGCTTCGGCGACCAGCTCGACACTCGGCTTGCCATCCTTCGGATGAGGCATGCGGAACACCTGGGCAACCAGGTTCTGATCCATGTCCTGAGCGAAGCGGGCAATCCCTTTGTGGGTCTCCATCTTCAAGCCCAGCGCAGTCAGATCGGCCTGGATGTTCTCACCGGCCTTCAGCTTGTCCAGCAGGCCCTGCGCCTTGCCACGAGCCACTTCACTGGCCTTGTCATGCTTGATGGCTGCGATCACCTGCTCCTTGATCTCCGCCAGCGGTTTGGCCGCTTTCGGTTGATAACCTGTGATGTGCAGGACCAGCGCCTTGCCATCAGCCAGTTCGATCACATCAGAGTTGGTGTTGTCATCGCGCAGCTGTTCGGAGAACGCCACCGAGAGTACCTTGGGATCATTGAGGGGTGCCGGTGCATCCGCCTGACTGAAGAAGTCCACGGACTGCACCTTGAGGCCCATGGTATCAGCGGTCAGATCCAGCGAGTCCGGGTTCTCGAAGCTGCTGTCAGCCATTTTCTGCTGTTCGGCAAAGAACAGCTCCTTGGCCTTGTCAGCCTGCAGACGTCGGATGGTTTCACCCATGACATCCACAAACGGTTTGGTCTGAGCCGCTTCAACACCCAGCAACTTGATGACGTGGAAACCGAACGGGCTCTTCACCACGGCAGAGAGATCCCCTGCCTTGTTCAGGGCAAAGGCGGCCTGCTCGAAGGCCGGATCCATCACACCTTTCTCGAACCAGTCCAGCTCGCCGCCCTTCTTCGCAGAGAAAGTATCGGAGGAGTTGGCCTTGGCCAGCGCAGCAAAATCATCGCCGCCCTTGGCCTTGGTCAGGAGTTCGCCAGCCAGTTTCTCGGCCGCCTTCTCATCCTTGCCAAACGGGATCAGGATATGCGCTACATGACGACGCTCGGCACGCTGGAACAGGTCCTGGTGCTGATCGTAGTAATCCTTGGCATCCTGCTCGGTGACCTTGATATCTTTGCCGAGGTTGGCCGCATCCAGCAGCAGATAGTCGACCTTCACCTTCTCGTCGTTCATGAAACGCGCGCTGTTGGTCTTGTAGTACTGCTCCACTTCCTGATCGGAAACCTGGACATCACCCAGATAAGCGGCGGCAGCAAGACGCACCAGACGCAGATCCCGGGTCTGGTTGTAGAGCTTGTCGAGTTGCTCCGCTTCACCCTTGAGTGCAAATTCGGTGCCGAGCAGGGCGCCCATCAGCTGTTGACGCACCATGTCCTGGCGCAGTGAGTCACGGAACATCTCCGGTGTCATGCCGGCACGACGAATGAGCTGCAGGTAGCGGTCATTGTTGAATTTGCCATCTTCGGCAAACTCCGGCATGGCGATGATGGCCTGTTTGATCTGCTCATCACTGACCCGCAAGCCCAGTTCACGGGCCTTGCTGTCGAACAGGGCCTGATCGATCAGCCTGTCCAGCACACCGCGGCGGAACTGCTTCATGTAATCAGGGTTGGCGGCCAACTGGCTGAAAGATTCCCCCATTTGGGATTCCATGCGGGCCCGCTCGTTGCGATAGGCATTTTCCAGCGCAGCGGAGCTGATGTCATTGCCGTTGACGGTAGCGGGGGCGGTACGTGCCGGGCCATTGAGGTAACTGCCTACACCGGCCAAGGCAAAGGAGAGGATGATCAGGCCCAAGATAACCTTGGCTACCTTGCCCTGCGCCCCTTCGCGTAGTTTATCCAACATCATGTTTGTACTTATGCTCCCGAACTCGATGGGCGTAAATAATGAAAAGGCGCACCGATTGCGATGCGCCTTGGTCAATCAGTATGAGGGAGAGCCCTCTCACTTGTCTGGTCTGTGACCAAGGACGGTGGCCGATGTAATATCAGCGCCCCGCTTAGTTGACAGCGTCTTTCAGGGCCTTGCCGGCTTTGAAAGCAGGAACTTTACCAGCTGCGATTTCGATGGTCGCGCCAGTTTGCGGGTTACGGCCAGAACGGGCAGCACGCTCGCGCACCGCGAAAGTACCGAAACCCACCAGAGCAACCTGGTCACCCTCTTTCAGGGCTTCACCCACGGCATCAATGAAAGCGTCCAGCGCACGGCCAGCAGCGGCTTTGGAGATATCAGCACCGTCTGCAATCTTGTCAATCAGTTGAGATTTATTCACTCTTATATTCCCCTTTTATCGAACATCGCTGCGGCGCTGATTTCCCTGGCCACAACAAGTGGAGGTTTTATAGCAAGCCTCCTGATCAGTTGCAAGTGACAATCTAGCGCAAACCCGCGCCACATCACGCATTGCGACTCATCATGAGTACCCGATCGGTGGTCAAGGCTACTTCCGTTACCCGGCGCATGCAAGCCTTAACCACCCCCCGAATGCGCCAAATTTGCGGCGCATCAACATTTACACGACAGAAACGCGCTCAAACCCTTGCGGATTGTCCTGCAACGCCAGTTCCAGCACTTCATCAATCCAGCGAACCGGATAAATTTCAAGGTCTTGTTTGACGTTGTCCGGGATCTCTTCAAGGTCTCGTTCGTTCTCTTTCGGGATAAGCACACGCTTGATGCCACCACGATGAGCCGCCAGCAGCTTCTCTTTGAGACCGCCGATGGGCAACACTTCGCCGCGCAAGGTGATTTCCCCCGTCATGGCCACATCAGCACGAACCGGATTACCGGTCAAGCTGGAGACCAGAGCGGTACACATGGCGATACCGGCACTCGGACCGTCTTTCGGGGTCGCCCCTTCCGGCACGTGCACATGGATATCGCGCTTCTCGTAGAAGTCGGCATTGATGCGCAGCTTGTCGGCACGGGCCCGTACTACCGTCATGGCAGCCTGGATGGACTCCTGCATCACATCACCGAGTGAACCGGTGTAGGTGAGCTTGCCCTTGCCCGGCATGTTGGTGGTTTCGATGGTGAGCAGATCGCCGCCCACTTCGGTCCACGCCAAACCACAGACCTGACCGACCTGGTTCTGGTCGGTGGCCTTGCCGTAGTCGAAACGCTGCACCCCGAGGAACTCCTTGAGGTTGGCCTGATTGACCTGAACATGCTTGATGCTCTTGTCCAGCAGGATGCGCTTGACCGCCTTGCGACAAATCTTGGAGATCTCCCGCTCCAGATTCCGCACCCCCGCCTCGCGGGTGTAGTAGCGGATCACCCCGACCAGGGCAGAATCTTCGATGGTGATCTCGGACTCTTTCAGGCCGTTGCGCTGGATCTGCTTGGAGACCAGATGCTGCTTGGCAATATTGAGCTTCTCATCTTCGGTATAACCGGAGAGGCGGATCACTTCCATCCGGTCCAGCAGCGGACCCGGGATGTTCATGGAGTTGGAGGTGGCCACGAACATGACGTCCGACAGGTCATAATCCACTTCCAGATAGTGATCGTTGAAGCTGTTGTTCTGCTCGGGATCCAGCACTTCCAGCAAAGCAGAAGCGGGATCGCCACGCATGTCCGAGCTCATCTTGTCGATTTCATCGAGCAGGAACAGCGGGTTTTTCACTCCCACCTTCGCCATCTTCTGGATGAGCTTGCCGGGCATGGAACCGATATAGGTTCGACGGTGACCGCGGATTTCCGCTTCGTCACGCACCCCACCCAAGGCCATGCGCACATACTTGCGACCTGTTGCCTTGGCGATGGACTGGCCCAGCGAGGTCTTGCCCACACCGGGAGGACCAACCAGACAGAGGATCGGACCTTTAAGCTTGTTCACCCGCGCCTGTACCGCCAGATACTCGAGGATGCGCTCCTTGACCTTCTCCAGACCAAAGTGATCCGAATCCAGCACCTCCTGCGCCTTGCCAAGGTCTTTCTTGACCTTGGAGCGCGCCTTCCAAGGCACCTGCACCATCCAGTCCACATAGCTGCGCACGACTGTGGCTTCGGCAGACATGGGAGACATCATCTTCAGCTTGGCGAGCTCGGCATGGGCCTTTTCACGGGCATCTTCCGGCATGCCTGCCTCTTCAATCTTGCGATTGAGGGCTTCAAATTCATCCGGGCTGTCTTCCAGCTCACCCAGCTCTTTCTGGATGGCCTTCATCTGCTCGTTGAGATAGTACTCCCGCTGGCTCTTCTCCATCTGCTTCTTGACCCGGGTACGGATGCGTTTCTCGACCTGCAGCAGGTCAATCTCCGACTCCATCATGGCCATCAGAAACTCGATGCGCTCGGACACAGAGGCGATTTCCAGCACCTTCTGCTTGTCTTCGAGCTTGAGCGGCATGTGCGCGGCCATGGTATCGGCCAGGCGAGCAGCATCATCGATCGCCGAAATCGAGGTCAATACCTCGGGCGGGATCTTCTTGTTGAGCTTGATATAGCCTTCAAACTGACCGATGGCGGAGCGCACCAGCACGTCCTGGTCCTTCTCCTCGATGGCGGTAGACGCGATGTACTGCGCCTCACCGACGAAGAAGTCCTTGTCATCGATTATCCGCTCAAGACGGGCACGCTGGCCCCCTTCCACCAGCACCTTGACGGTGCCATCCGGCAGCTTGAGCATCTGTAGAATATTGGCAACTGTCCCGACGGAGAAAATTTCCTCCACCGTCGGCTCATCGGTTGACGCATCCTTCTGGGCCACCAGCAGAACTTTTTTGTCCTGCTCCATGGCCGCTTCCAGACAGCGAATGGATTTTTCCCGCCCCACAAAGAGTGGAATGACCATGTGGGGGTAAACCACCACGTCACGAAGAGGCAGGACGGGAATCTCGATGCGTTCTGAACGCTCTAGGTTCATATATGTCCTCTCGGCTTGTTATACCGTTGGCAAAGCGCTTGGCTGAGTATATGGGGGCGCAGAGATGAGATTCAATCGCCGAATCGGTAAAAAGCATGAAAGGGGCAAAAAGCCCCTTTCATTTGATTAAAAATCAGACTGTTACTCTGATACAGCAGCCTGGGTCTCGGGATTTTCGTAGATCATCAAGGGCGCGGAGTCCCCTTTGATCACCGTCTCGTCGATCACCACCTTGCTGACACCCTCCAGGGATGGCAGGTCATACATGGTATCGAGCAACACGGCTTCCACGATGGATCTCAGACCACGGGCACCGGTTTTCCGCTCCATCGCCTTGTGCGCAATGGCGTTCAAGGCGTCGTCACGGAACTCCAGCTCCACCCCTTCAAGATCGAACAAGGCAGCATATTGCTTGGTCAGCGCATTTTTCGGCTCTTTCAGGATCTGGATGAGGGCAGCCTCGTCCAGCTCGGTCAAGGTCGCGACCACAGGCAAACGGCCGATGAACTCGGGGATGAGACCATATTTGATCAGATCTTCCGGCTCCACCTTGGCAAAATTCTCGCTCAAGGTCGCTCTGGCATTCTTGGATTTGACGTCAGCGCCAAACCCTATGCCGGTGCCCTTGACGGAACGTTGCTCGATCACCTTGTCCAGACCGGCAAAGGCGCCGCCACAGATGAAGAGGATCTTGGAGGTATCGACCTGCAAGAACTCCTGCTGCGGGTGCTTGCGACCGCCTTGCGGCGGCACGGAAGCAATGGTGCCTTCGATCAGCTTGAGCAGGGCCTGCTGCACCCCTTCCCCGGACACGTCGCGGGTAATGGAGGGGTTGTCTGACTTGCGGGAGATCTTGTCGATCTCGTCGATGTAGACGATGCCGCGCTGGGCCTTCTCTACGTCGTAGTCACACTTTTGCAACAGCTTCTGGATGATGTTCTCCACGTCTTCACCCACATAACCGGCTTCGGTCAGTGTGGTGGCGTCGGCCATGGTGAACGGCACATCCAGCAGACGAGCAAGTGTTTCGGCCAGCAGCGTCTTGCCGCTACCGGTCGGGCCAATCAACAGAATGTTGGACTTGCCCAGCTCCACACCACCGGCTTCGCTGCTGTTACGCAGACGCTTGTAGTGGTTGTAGACGGCCACGGCCAACACCTTCTTGGCATATTCCTGCCCGATCACATAGTCATCCAGGTGAGCACGGATTTCATGAGGGGTCGGCAGCTCGCTACCATCGCGCTTGGGAGAGATCTCGCGGATCTCTTCGCGGATGATGTCGTTGCACAGCTCGACGCACTCATCACATATGTAGACGGAAGGGCCAGCGATCAGCTTGCGCACTTCATGCTGGCTTTTGCCGCAAAAAGAGCAGTAGAGCAGCTTATCACCCTCACCCTTGCGTTTTTCTGTCATTCAGCAACCTCGTTTTATCAATAGAGGATGGGTCGTCCCGTTGAGTTTACAACAGTCCGCGACACCCTGCTCAAGCATGCTAGTTCAGGACACAGTCACTCAGGCCATGTCCAGAACGATACCGGAGCTCAGCCGCGCTGGCTCAGGATACCGTCAACCAGGCCATAAGCCACGGCTTGATCGGCCGACATGAAGTTGTCACGGTCGGTATCACGCTCTATGGTGGCCATCTCCTGACCGGTATGGAAGGCCAGACGCTCGTTCAGGGTATTCTTGATTTTCAGGATCTCCTGGGCATGGATCTGAATGTCAGATGCCTGTCCCTGGAAACCGCCCAACGGCTGATGGATCATCACGCGGGCACTGGGCAGGCAGAAACGCTTGCCCTTGGCACCACCGGCCAGCAGGAAGGCACCCATGGAGCAGGCCTGCCCCATACAGACGGTACTCACATCCGGCTTGATGAACTGCATTGTGTCATAAATGGACATGCCGGCCGTGACGGCACCACCCGGAGAGTTGATGTAGATGCTGATGTCCTGATCCGGATTTTCGGACTCCAGAAACAGCAGCTGGGCTACAACCAGATTCGCCATATGATCTTCAACCTGACCAGTCAGGAAGATCACCCGCTCCTTCAACAGACGAGAATAAATGTCGTAAGAACGCTCCCCTTTTGCAGTCTGCTCTACCACCATGGGGATGAGCGCATTGCGTGGGGATTCAGTCACATCGTTATAGTTCTTGTACATAAGGCATTGTCCCTAAAATAAAATGGCCCGAGTGGAGATCACACGAGCCATTATACTTAACAGTCTTGACCTTAAGTCAAATGTTCTTAGGCAGCGGCACCGGACTTGTTGATCACTTCGTCAAAGGCAACTTCTTTCTCGGTCACTTGCGCTTTGGACAGGATCAGGTCGATGGCTTGATCTTCAACCGCCAGATTGCGCACGCCATTCAGCATTTGCTCATTCTTCTGGTAGTACTCGATCACTTCCTTCGGATCTTCGTAGGCAGTAGCCATGGACTCGATGATGCTGGTCACACGAGCATCGTCAGCCTTGATCTCGTTGGTACGGATCACGTCGCCCAGCAGCAGACCTACACGGACGCGACGCTCTGCCTGAGCCTGGAACAGCTCAGCTGGCAGCTCAGGTGCGTTGCCGCCCTGGAAACCGCCAAAACGCTGCAGAGCCTGTTGACGCAGGGTATCGATCTCCTGAGCAACGGCAGCCTTCGGCAGATCGATCTGGTTGGCTTCAACCAGACCGTTCAGAACCTGCTCTTTCACGCTGTTTTTCAGGGCTTGAGCCAGTTCGCGCTCCATGTTCTTGCGCACTTCAGCTTTCAGCTCTTCAACGTTGCCGCTCTCGATACCGAAACGCTTGACGAACTCTTCAGTCAGCTCAGGCAGGATCTGCTCTTCAACCTTGATCAACTTGGAGGCGAACTTGGCCGCTTTGCCTTTCAGGTTTTCAGCGTGGTAGTCAGCCGGGAAAGTCACTTCGATAGTGAACTCTTCGCCCGCTTTCTTGCCCATGATGGCGTCTTCGAAGCCAGGGATCATACGACCGGCACCCAGTACCAGGTTGAAGCCTTCGGCTTTGCCGCCGTCGAACTCTTCACCGTCGATGGAACCGATGAAGTCCATGGTCACACGCATGCCATCGGCAGCGGCGGCATCGACATCAGCCCAGGTGGCGTGCTGCTTGCGCAGGGTGTCGATCATGTTGGCCAGATCTTCATCCTTGACGGTCGCAACCGGCTTCTCGACCTTGATGGTCTCCAGGCCAGCCACTTCAAACTCGGGATAAACTTCAAAGGTCGCGGTGAATTCGAAATCCTGACCTTCCTGGATCTCTTTCGGATCCATGGTCGGGGCACCGGCCGGGCTCAGTTTGTTTTCGATGATGGCCTTGATGAAGTTGTTCTGCATCATTTCATCAGCAACACGAGCGTGAGCCATGGCGCCGAACATCTTCTTGATGATGGCAACCGGGGCCTTGCCAGGACGGAAACCGTCGATACGACGGGTTTTGGCCAGGCCGTTCAATTCTTTACGCACGGCAGCGTCAACGGTAGCAGCCGGTACAGTGATGGTAAGACGGCGTTCCAGACCCTGGGTTGTCTCTACAGAAACTTGCATTCTTTTACCTCGTTCAACTCAGCACTGTGTGCTGACCCTTATTGCCCCTGGGCAAAGCCCGGAGTCTTCCTGTTTATAAAGACAACGACTGTCTTTGTGATGAGAAAATATGACGCGACATTATAGCGGCGCACTTTGGTCGAGTCGAGCCACACATCCCCCAACGGGGGTGGCGATAGCACAATTCGCGCAAAACTGACCCTTATATGGGGAACTCCCGAGCAGACTTCAAGCGCACAACACGCAAGAATTTGCACTTGCTCACCTTTTTTCGCGCAAAGGCCTACTTTTTCACCTCATTTTCTGCCAAAAAGCCAGCCTGTTCAGGGGTTGCGACCCAAATTGTCCACCCTGTCACATCAACCATTGCGTCTATGGCAGCTGCTCGCTATGGTGACAGCCAAATTTATGAGTCTGGAGTGACCAACATGGCCTTTTTCCGCTTCTTGTTTAACCTGCTCTGGTTTGTTCTGGGGGGCGTCTTCATGGGGCTGGCCTGGTGGCTGGCCGGGCTGCTCTGCTTTGTCTCGCTGATCGGGATCCCCTGGGGTCGCGCCTGCTTCGTCATCGGCACCTTTACCTTCTTCCCGTTTGGCAAGCAGGCGGTGAGCCGCAAGAGCATGACTGGGCAAAGCGACATCGGCACCGGTACTCTGGGGCTGATTGGCAACATCCTCTGGTTCCTGGTGATCGGGATCTGGCTGGCAATCGGTCACATTGCCTCCGCGCTGGCCTGCTTCGTGACCATCATAGGCATTCCGTTTGGCATCCAGCACCTCAAGCTGGCCCTGATTGCCCTGGCCCCCATAGGTCAGATGGTGGTGACCAACCACGAAGCCGAATCCGGTCGCTACATTCGCTGAGCACCACGCAAAATTGCACGGGCAAGCTGCCTGCGCAGCAAAAAAAGGGCAGACTAGGGTCTGCCCTTTTTCATTGCCACTGCCCGAGGCCCTCCATGCTCCCCAGCCATTTTTTTGCCAATCTCGCCCGCATGAAACTCATTTACCGCTGGCCGCTGATGCGCAACATACAACCTGAAAACATCGCCGAGCACAGTCTGCAGGTCGCCATGGTGGCCCACGCCCTGGGGCTTATCCAGAATCGTCTTTTTGGTGGTCAGGTCGATGCGGATCGCGCCGCCGTGATGGCGCTCTACCACGACAGCAGCGAAGTGCTGACCGGCGATCTGCCCACACCGGTCAAGTATTTCAATCCCGAAATTGCGAGGGAGTACAAGAAGATAGAGCTGGCCGCCGAGCAGCGCCTGCTGGGGATGCTACCGGCCGAACTGGTGGAAGATTTTCGCCCTCTGCTGGACTCGGGTGCCCAGGACGCCGGGCTGGTTCGTCTGGTGAAAGACGCCGATACCCTCTGCGCCTACACCAAGTGTCTGGAGGAGATAAACGCCGGCAACCGGGAGTTCGAACCAGCCAGGAAACGCCTCGAAGCCATGCTGGAAGCGCGCATGAGCCCGCAGATGCATTACTTCATCGATGTCTTCGTGGCAAGCTTCTCCCTGCCACTGGATGAGCTGAACGCCCACTAAGCCAGCCCAAACCACCTAAAAACAGGAGGGCCCGCCGGTTTGCACCGGCGGGCCCTTCGTTATTGATCGGCAAATTAGATACCGCGCATCAGTGCCCCAACTCCCGCGATGGCACCAGTCCGCTCGCCCGCCAGGCAGGATAGAGGGTCGCCAACAGGCTCATCAGTATGGCTGCGCCAGTTACGATAGCCAGATCCTGCATGTGCAATTCGGTCGGCAGGAAGTCGATGAAGTAGATGTCGGGGTTGAGGAAGCGATGGCCTATCACCCCTTCGATAAAGCCCAGGATCTGGGTCAGCCTGCTGGAGAGCAGGCCACCGAGCAGGGCCCCGAGCAAAGCGCCGAGCACCCCGTTAACCATGCCCTGAATGACAAAGGTAAGCCGGATTTGACCGGGGCTCGCCCCCATGGTCTTCAAGATGGCAATCTCGCTGCGCTTTTCGTTCACCGCCATCACCAGGGTGGAGACGATGTTGAAGCAGGCCACTGCCACCACCATCAGCATCACCACATACATGACGGTACGCACCATCTGTATGTCCTGATAGAGGTAACCCTGCCGGCTCATCCAGCTGCTGATGTAGACGTAATGCGGAAATTTCTGGGCAGCCGCGACCGTGATGGATTGTGCCTTGAGCACATCGCTGACCTTGAGGCTGAACCCTTCCACCGTATTGCCCATGCCGGTCATGGTCTGGGCATCGGCCAGGTGCATGAAGCCGAGCATGCCATCGAGCTGACCGCCGATCTCAAGCAGGCCCACTACCTTGAGGGATTCCCGCTTCGGGTTCTTGATGCCGGCGGCGTCCCCCCCTTGCGGCAGCAAGAGGGCAACCGAGTCACCTATCTTGACCCCCAGCTTGTCGGCGATGGTCTTGCCGAGAATAAGCCCATGTTCGCCCGCCTGCAGTTCACGCAGACCACGGCCTGTCATGTACTTGCCCGCATCCGACAGATTCGCTTCGAGCTCCGGCAACACGGCACGCACCTGCAAGCCCTTGAGGGCATTGCCATGCTCAAGCAACCCATTGAGAGTGATCACAGGCGCGGCAGCTTCCACTCCTGGCTGGGCCAGCAGGTAATCCCGCAACTTGGGCCAGTCAGGCAATGGCGCCTCCATCCCCATCAGCTCACCGTGAGGCACCACTGAGAGCACCCTGTCTTTGAGCTCCCGCTCGAACCCGTTCATGGCAGAGAGACCCAGAATGAGGGCCATCACACCGAGGGCGATGCCGATGAGGGACGAGGCGGAAATAAACGCGATGAAGCCGTTGCGACGACGGGAGCGGCTGTAACGCAGGCCCAGAAAAAGGGGCAGCGGTTTGAACATCAGGCGACCTCCGCCATGATGCCGCTCACCAGGGTGACCCGCCGATGGAGCTTGGCGGCCAGACTCAGGTCATGGGTGACCACCACAAAGGCAGTGCCCAGCTCACGATTGAGCTCACAGAGCAGCTCGTAAACAGCAGTGGCGCTGGCGTGATCCAGGTTGCCGGTGGGCTCGTCCGCCAGCACCAGGCTGGGCTCGTTGACCAGGGCGCGGGCAATGGCCACCCGCTGGCGTTCGCCACCGGACAGCTCGGATGGCCTGTGGTTGAGGCGATGGGAAAGGCCCACCCGACCCAGCATGCGAGTCGCCTTGTCGGTGGCGACGGCTACCGACTCACCGGCGATGAGCAGCGGCATGGCGGTGTTCTCCAGCGCGGTAAACTCGGCGAGCAAGTGGTGAAACTGATAGACAAACCCCAGCTCCTGGTTGCGGAATTTCGCCTGGGTACGGCTATCCCAGTGGTGGATATCCTGCCCCTTGAACAGCACGGCGCCGCTTGACGGGTTGTCGAGCGCCCCCATCAGATGCAGCAAGGTGGTCTTGCCCGATCCCGAGCTGCCCACCACCGCCAGCATCTCGCCGGGGGCCACACTCAGATCAATCCCCTTGAGGACCTGGGTCTCCAGCTCACCCTCTTGATAAACATGATTCAGGGCCTGACAACGCAGCAGAGGTTCACTGGACAAGGGTTCATTCATAAAGGGAGCTCCACTTACGCCGGCAATCTCACCGGAGGTAACAACAGAAGATGAGTTATTCATAACGCAGCGCCTCGGCCGGTTTCACCCGGGCCGCACGGGCCGCAGGGTAGAGGGTGGCACTGAAGCTGAGCAGCACGGCGCCCAGCAAGATGGTAATGACCTGGGTTGGCTCCACTATCACGGGCAGGCCGCTACCGCCCGCCGTCATATAGAGGTTGAGCCCCACCGCATCGAGCAGGGGGTTGAGTCCGAGCGAGAGTGCGAGCCCGGTCAGACCGCCAAGCAGGGCGCCGATCACACCGCTGGAAGCGCCGAGCACCATGAATATCTTGACTATCCCTGCCTCGTTCATGCCCATGGTGCGCAGTATGGCAACTTCTCCCTCCTTGTCGGTGACCACCATCACCAGGGCTGAGAGGATGTTGAAGGTGGCGACCGCGATGATCAGCACCAGCATCAGCCCCATCATGCGCTTCTCCATGGCGACCGCCTGGAACAGCTCACCGCGCTCTCGGCGCCAGTCCTGCCATTCCAGCCCGTCCGGCAATGCTGTCTTTATCACCTGATCGGCGGCAAAGGGATCGTCCAGCCAGAGCCGAATGCCGCCGACGGTTTCTGTCGGCAGGCGCAGCAGGCGCTGGGCATCCCCCAACGCAACCAGGGCAACCTGGCTATCCACGTCGGCGCCGACCCCGAAGATGCCGGAAACGGTAAACAGGCGCTGGGCAGGGACCCGACCAAAGGGCGTGAAACGGGTGCCCTCGGTCAGAAGCAGACGAACCTGATCCCCCATGGAGACCTTGAGACGGCTGGCCACCCCCTGCCCCAGCACTATGTGGTATTCACCCTGCTGCAGACTGTCGAGGCGACCCATCTGCATCTGGGCGTGCAGTATGTCATCCTTTGGCCACTGGGCCGGGTCTATCCCCTGTACGCTGACACCGATGAGCTGGCCCGGGCTCTGCAACATCCCTTCGCTATCGAGCATGGGGGCGCTGGCAATCACATGGGGCAGCTTGGCAAGGTCGGGCAAACCGTCGGGATGGGCATCGATGCGGCCAGTCTGGTTGGTCACCACCACATGGGGGATCACGCCCAGGATCCGGCCCTTGAGCTGCCCTTCGAAGCCGTTCATCACGGATATGACCACCATCAGGGCCGCGACCCCGATGGCGATACCAAAGGTGGAGAACAGGGAGATGAATGAAACGAAGCGATTACTGCGTCGTGAGCCTGCGTAGCGAAGGCCAATGGCCAGCGACAGCGGCTGAAAAAGTCCAGTCTTCAAGGAGTTCTACGTTGCCAACAAAATAAGATACCGGATAATAAAGGGAAACCGTCTATGACAACAAGGGATAGCCTCCATGCAGGAACAGTTCTTCAGCGTCACCCATGCCACCCCGGTCAATGTGATCCCCATGCCCGGTGACTTTCCTCTGCCGACGCTGGAGGCACTGGAGGCCGAACTGCCCGAGCCCTTTCGCATCGCCTCCTCCATTACCTCCATCGACATGGTGACCAGTCGCCTGATGCGAAACCAGAATGAATCGATGCACGATCTGGTGGAAATCGTCAACCAGCAGTCGCGCAAGATCGACATGATCATGGGTTATGTGCTGTCGGTGCAGGATCACCCCGAGCATCGCTTCCAGACCCTGCGTTTCAGCGCAGGCCAGCTCACCTATCTGCATCCGCGCCAGGGTCATGGCGAGCCGCCGCTCCTGCACCAGATAGTGCGGCTCAAGATCTTCCTGCGGGAAGAGGCCTCCGCCATCTACTGCTATGCCGAGGTCAAGAGACTGGAACCGGGCGAGCATGGCACTCAGGTGGGGCTCGATTATGCCCGGATCCGTGAGGATGACCGCGAACTGCTGGTCCGTGCCAGCCTGCATGTCCAATCCAAGCAACTCAAATTGCGTGCTCAAGACCGTCAACGTTAAAAGAATCACATGATGCCAATGAAGCTTCCCGCCTTGCCCGCCAAGGCGGGCCAAAAATTAACGCTCGGCCACTTGACAGGCAGCAGCCTGTCACTGGTTGCCGCCCGCCTTACTACCCAAGCGAGCCGCCCAGTCCTGCTGGTGACCGCCGATACCCCGAGTGCCCTGCGCCTCGAGCAGGAATTGCAGTTCCTGCTGGCCGATCAAGGTTGCCCTGTGCTGATGTTCCCGGATTGGGAAACCCTGCCCTACGACACCTTTTCCCCCCATCAGGACATCATCTCCCAGCGACTGGAGACCCTCTACAAACTGCCGCAAATGAACGCCGGCGTGCTGATCGTGCCCATCTCGACCTTGATGCTGCGCTGCGCTCCCCAAGTCTACCTCGACAAGTACAGCCTGATGGTGAAGGCCGGTCAGCGCCTCAACTTGCAACAACTGCGAGGGCGTCTGGCCGAGGCAGGCTATGTGGCGGTGGATCAGGTGCTGGAGCACGGCGAGTTTGCCGCCCGCGGCTCACTGCTCGATCTCTTTCCCATGGGCAGCAACAGCCCTTATCGCATCGACTTTTTCGATGACGAGGTGGACTCCATACGTCCGTTCGATCCCGAGACCCAGCGTTCCAGCGAACCGGTCAAGACGGTCAGCCTGTTGCCCGCCCGGGAATTCCCCACCGACGAGGCCGCCATCGAGCTGTTTCGCGGGCAATTTCGCGAACAGTTCGAGCTGTCGCGCGCGGAAGGCTCCGTCTATCAGGAGGTGAGCAAGGGGCGCTGGCCCGCCGGCATCGAATACTATCTGCCGCTCTTCTTCCATCAGACCGCCAGCCTGTTCGACTACCTGCCGGACAACACCCTGCTGCTCACAGTGGGGGATATCTATCCCGCGGCCCAACGCTTCTGGAACGACATAGGCCAGCGCTATGAGGACAGGCGCTGGGACAACACCCGCCCCTTGTTGCCACCCCAGCAGATCTACCTGCCGGTGGAGCAATTGTTTGCTGCCCTCGGTCACTATGGCGCCGTGCGGCTGCAGGAAGCCGCCACCGACGGCGGCGCCGGCCAGCATGATCTCCCCATAGCCGCGCTGCCGGAGCTGCAACTGGATCACAGCAAAGAGCAGCCCATGCTGGCGCTGAACCAGTTTCTGGACAGCTTCACGGGCCGCACCCTGTTCGTAGTGGAATCCGAAGGGCGGCGGGAAGTGCTCGGCGATCTGCTGGCGCGCATATCCTTGCAACCCAAGGAGTTCCCCTCCCTTGAGGCTTTCATGGCGGGCAAGGCGCGCCACGGTCTGCTGGTTGCACCGCTGGAGCGGGGCTTTTTGCTACGAGAGCTGCTGCAAGAGGCCGGGCATGATGAGCTCGCCCTTATCACGGAGACAGAGCTGCTGGGCGGTAAAGTCCGCAGCAAGCGAGCCCGGGAAAAGAACAAGAACTTAAGCTCGGATGCGGTGATCCGAAACCTCGGCGAGTTGACCCAGGGCCAGCCTGTGGTTCACCTGGATCACGGCGTCGGCCGTTATCTGGGGCTCGAAACCATCGATGCCGGTGGCCTGCCCACCGAGTTCCTGACCCTCGAGTATGCCGGTGGCGACAAGCTGTTCGTGCCGGTCACCAACCTGCACCTCATCAGCCGCTACACAGGCTCTGACAACCCGCCCAGCCACAAACTCGGCGGCGAGGCCTGGGTCAAGGCGCGGCGCAAGGCGGCAGAGAAGGTGCGCGACGTGGCAGCCGAGCTGCTGGATGTCTATGCCCTGCGGGCGGCGCGCCACGGTTTTGCCTTCCAGCACGACAGGGAGGCCTACCGCCAGTTCGCCGCCGGTTTCCCGTTCGAGGAGACAGAGGATCAGCTCAACGCCATCAATTCGGTACTGGGGGACATGTGCCAAGCCAAGAGCATGGACCGGCTGGTGTGCGGCGACGTGGGCTTTGGCAAGACAGAAGTGGCGATGCGAGCCGCCTTCGTGGCCGTCCACGGCGGCAAGCAGGTCGCCGTGCTGGTGCCCACCACTTTGCTGGCCCAGCAGCACTACGACAACTTCCGCGATCGCTTCGCCAACTGGCCGGTGCGGGTCGAGGTGCTGAGCCGCTTTCGTACCGCCAGGGAGCAGACCAGCGTGATGAAGGAGCTGGCCGATGGCAAGGTCGACATCATCATAGGTACCCACAAGCTCTTGGGCTCAGACCTGACCTTCAAGGATTTGGGGCTGCTCATCGTCGATGAGGAGCACAGATTCGGGGTGCGCCAGAAGGAGAAGATCAAGGCGCTGCGGGCCGACGTGGATATCCTTACCCTCACGGCGACGCCTATCCCGCGCACCCTCAACATGGCGATGGCCGGCATGCGGGATCTCTCCATCATCGCCACCCCGCCCGCCAAGCGCCTCGCCATCAAGACCTTTGTGCGCCAGCAGGATCCTGCGGTCACCCGCGAGGCGGTACTGCGTGAGCTCAAGCGGGGCGGTCAGGTCTACTACCTGCACAATGACGTGGAGAGCATAGAAAAATGCGCCGGCGATCTCGCCGAGCTGGTGCCGGAGGCCCGTATCGGCATCGCCCACGGCCAGATGCGCGAACGCGATCTTGAGCGAGTCATGTCGGACTTCTACCACCAGCGCTTCAACCTGCTGGTCTGCACCACCATCATAGAGACCGGCATAGACGTCCCCAGCGCCAACACCATCATCATGGATCGCGCCGATCATCTGGGGCTGGCCCAGTTGCACCAGTTGCGGGGCCGGGTTGGCCGCTCCCACCACCAGGCCTATGCCTACCTGCTCACCCCTCATCCCAAGTTGATGAGCAAGGATGCACTCAAGCGGCTCGAGGCCATCGCATCGCTCGAAGATCTCGGCGCCGGTTTTGCGCTGGCGACCCACGATCTGGAGATCCGGGGTGCAGGCGAGCTCTTGGGCGACGATCAGAGCGGCCAGATCGAATCGGTCGGTTTCACCCTCTACATGGAGATGCTGGAGCAGGCGGTCGAGGCGCTGAAAAATGGCAAGGAGCCATCGCTGGAGCAGCTGATGAGCCAGCACACAGAGGTCGAGCTGCGCCTGCCCGCCCTGTTGCCGGAGGAGTACATACCGGACGTCAACATGCGTCTGTCCATGTACAAGCGCATCGCCAGCGCGGCCGACGAGCAGGAGCTGCGCGAATTGAAGGTGGAGCTGATCGACCGCTTCGGCCTGCTGCCGGAGGCAACCAAGACGCTCATGGAGATTGCCGCCTTCCGCCAGCGCGCCACCGCCCTTGGCATTCGCCGGGTGGAGATGAGCGAGCGCGGCGGTTACCTGGACTTCACTCAGGAGACTCGCGTCAACCCTGGCTATCTGGTCAAGCTGCTCTCCGAGCAGCCACGCATCTACAAGATGGATGGACCCACCCGATTGCGCTTCCAGGTGCCGACCCCGGACCGCGCCATGCGCCTGAAACTGGTGGACGGCCTGCTGGCGGATCTCGCCAACCACGCCAGCCACTGATGCAAGCAACGCAACTCGCCCAAACAAAACGGGAGCCATGTCGGCTCCCGTTTTTTTATGCGCTCATCGCAGACGCTGGATCAGTGCATCAACCCTGATTGGCAGGATCTTCGTGGGCGGAGAACTCCCGCATGAAGGCCTCGGCCCGCTCCACCATCTTGGTGGAACCGACGAAGTAAGGGGTGCGCTGGTGCAAGGCAGTGGGCTGGATGTCCATGATGCGGCCAAAGCCGTCGGACGCCTTGCCACCGGCCTGCTCCACCAGAAATGCCATGGGGTTGCACTCATAGAGCAGGCGCAGCTTGCCGTTCGGGGAGTTGGTGCCGGACGGATAGATATAGATGCCGCCCTTTAGCAGGTTGCGATGGAAATCGGAGACCAGGGAGCCGATATAGCGGGAGGTGTAGGGTCTGTGAGTCGCCTCGTCCCGCTCCTGGCAATATTTGAGGTACTTCTTCACTCCGTCCGGGAATTTGATGTAGTTGCCCTCGTTGATGGAGTAGATCTTGCCCTCCTCCGGGATGCGGATGTTCTCGTGGGAGAGGCAGAAGCAACCGATGGAAGGATCGTAAGTGAAGCCGTTGACGCCAAAGCCGGTGGTGTAGACCAGCATGGTGGAAGAGCCGTAGACCACGTAACCGGCAGCGACCTGACGGTTGCCCGGTTGCAGGAAGTCTTCCAGGGTGACGCCCGTCCCCGGGGCGCTGAGACGGCGGTAAATGGAGAAGATTGTCCCAACCGAGACGTTGACATCAATGTTGGAAGAGCCGTCGAGGGGATCGATCAGCACCACGTATTTGGAGTGACGGGAGAGCTCGGAATCAAAGGAGACGAAGTCCTCTTCTTCTTCGGATGCAATACCGCACACTTCACCACGGGCTTCCAGCGCGGCTTTAAAGCGCTCATTGGCATACACATCCAGCTTCTGTTGCACCTCGCCCTGCACGTTTTCAGCACCCATGGAGCCGATGATATCTGCCAGCCCCGCCTTGTTGATCTCCCGGTTCACCACCTTGGCGGCCAGGCGGATGGAACTGAGCAGTGAGGTCAGCTCGCCGGTCGCGGTGGGATAATCCGCCTGCTTTTTGACGATGAACTCGCCCATGGTGATCATGTTTCGCATTATTGTTCCTTTAAGAGCGTTTCCGTTGGCTTTGAAAACGTTTGCACACGTCGACAAAAAAAGTGCCGATCCTCGGCAGCCTTGTTTTGTAACCTAATGTAACGCCTGTTTTTTGTTTTTGCAGCGAATTAAGCCGCTGGATAAACGTGCGATTTACGCCTCGCCACCCCATCAAAAGGGCATAAAACCAGTGCCAATTGGTGACTTTCATCATGTTAATTCGCAGCAAAAAATCACGAACAAGCAGCCATGATGGGTGCAACGGCCCACTTGGCCCCCTATCTGGGTAGCTGATGGCAAGGCCGGTGCCCACCTCTTGAGATCTCCAGATCAATCCAGCACACTGACCAGGCTTTGGAAGCAAAAAAACATAAGGATATTCAATGAAAAGGACACTCATTGCCGGCACGGTTGCCGCTCTGTTCGCGTTACCGACTCTGGCGGCTAACGTACCGGCCGGCACCCAGCTGCTACCCGGCGATCAACAAATCTTCGTGCGCAACATAGGTTCAGAGCCCGCCTCCATCGATCCCCAGATGGTGGAAGAGAGCTCTGGCAGCGACATCGTCAACGACCTGTTCGAGGGTCTTTACACCCTGGATGGCGACGGCAAGCTGCAAGCAGCCGGGGCGCTTGGCTATGAACTCGACACCACGGGCACCGTCTACACCTTCAAGCTGAGACCCGAGGCCAAATGGTCCAACGGCGAGCCGGTGACGGCGGCGGATTATGTCTATGGCTGGCAACGGGCGGCGGATCCCAGAAACGCCTCCAACTATGCCTGGTTCATCGAGCTGACCGGCGTCACCAACGCCAGCGACGTGGTGCAGGGTAAAAAAAGCCCGGATGCCCTCGGCATCAAGGCCCTCGATACGCACACCCTGCAGATCACCCTGAACAATCCTGTGCCCTTCTTTCTGAAGACGCTCTCCCACTACACCACCTTCCCCACGCCCAAGGCGACCATAGAGAAGTTTGGTCATGAGTGGGTCAAGCCGGGCAACATCGTCTCCAACGGCGCTTTTATGCTCAAGGAGTGGACCCCCAACGAGCGCCTCATCGCAGAGCGCAATCCCCTCTACTGGGATAACCAGAACACAGTGCTCAACAAGGTGCTCTATCTGGAGATAGTCTCCGACACCGCCGCCTACAACCGCTATCGCGCAGGGGAACTGCACTACACGCCCTATCCGCTGGAGCAGTACAAACAGCTCAAGAGCCAAAGCCCGGAGGAGCTTGTCAACGCTCCCATGCTCGCCACCTATTACTATGTGTTCAACACTCAGCGCAAACCGTTCGACAATCCCAAGGTGCGCAAGGCGCTGTCGCTTGCTATCGACAGAGACACCATCACCGAGAAGATCCTGGGACAAGGTCAGCTCTCCGCCTTCAGCCTGACCCCGCCGAGCGTCGACGGCTTCGAGCTCAAGCGCCCTGCCAGCCAGTTGCTGAGCAAGGAGGAGAGGATCAAACAGGCGAAAGCATTGCTGAGCGAGGCCGGATACGGCCCGGGCAAGCCGCTGGATGTGGACATCCTCTACAACACCAACGAGAGCCACAAGAAGATAGCCCTGGCCATCTCCTCCATGTGGAAACGCAACCTGGGGGTTACCGCCAAGCTCAACAACATGGAGTGGAAGACCATGGTGTCCGCACTCAATGAGGGGGATTTTACCGTCAGTCGCTACTCGTGGAACGGGGATTACAACGATGCCTCGACCTTCCTCGACATCATGACCTCCAGCAGCAGCGCCAACAGCGGCAAGTGGTTCAACAAGCAATATGATGCCCTGCTGGCGAAGGCCCATGACTCCAAGGATCCGGCCGAGCGCAACCGGCTCTATCAAGAGGCCGAGGCGCTGATCGACCAAGAGGCCCCTATCGCCCCCGTCTACTTCTATGTCAAGTCACGGCTGCTCAAGCCCAATATCAAGGGCTATCCCTATCAGAACCCGCAAGACGTGGTTTATTCGAAAGACCTCTATCTCACCGCGCAGTAACGCCCTGACCTCCTAAACAGAAAGACCGCCTCGAAGGCGGTCTTTTTTCAATCTTCCCGACAGCTCGCCAGTGCCACCCTGGCCCGACGACGCAGCACCACAGGCTGCACCAGCAGTTGCGCCAGCAATACCCCAAGCAGCGTCATGCCACCACCGATCAGGTGATAGCTGGTCAGCGTTTCCCCCAGCCAGCTGATGGCCAGTGCCGCCGTCATCACTGGCAGCAGATTCATGAAGATGGCGGTGCGGCTTGCCCCCAGAAGGGCTATGCCCTGCATCCAGAGCCAAGGCGACAGCGCCGAAGTGGGGATCCCCGCATACAGGATGAGCCAGAGCGCGCGGCCATCTGGCCACTGCCCATCCACCAGCAGGTAGAACGGGGTGAGAAACAGCAGGCTGCACAGCACCTGGCCGTAGAGCATGGACCAGTTGTCGAGCCCCAGATCCCACTTTTTGAGCAAGACGCTATAGAGGGCATAGGTGCCCGCCGAGAGCAGCATGTAGACAGAGCCGATATGAATGCCCTGGATAAACAGACGGGACGGATCCCCCTGCCCCAGCAAGATGGTCAGCCCCAGAATGGAGATAAGCCCACCGAGCAGAGCCCCCCAGGTGGGACGCTCACGCAGCAGCCAGATACTGAGCAGTACCGTCATCAGCGGTGTCAGCCCCATCATCAGACCTATCTCCGTGGCTCCCAGGGTTTGCGCCGCGTAGTACCCCAGGGTCTGGTTCAGCACCATGCCGAGCAGGGCCAACGCCGCCAGTTGATAAAAGCCGGCCCGCAGTTTGGCCCGATCCCGCCAGGCGCGGTGTGCGAGGAAAGGCGTCAAGATGATGGCGGCCACCATCCAGCGCGACCAGGCCAGTGCCGCGGGTGAAAGCAATCCAACCGCCAGCTTGCTGACAATGGCATTGCCAGACCAGATGGCCATGCAGGAGAAGGGAAACAAAAAGGCAAGAGGCATAGCGCTGTCCACAGAAACGATCCGGTATTTCAGGCGGGAGTATAAGGGGGTAAACAAGATTCGCAAGCACAGCCCGGCCTTGCGAATGCGGGTGACGTTGAACCGAGATCGAACTGAGCCAATTCGGCCATGTCAGGGCTGAAAACAATCATGCCCGCACAGTAGCGGGCATGAAGCGGCTGGATGAGATGGCACAGAACTTATGCCGCATCCATGTGCAGTCTGGAGATCATCTCGTTGACCTCGACCACGGTCTGGCGGTGGGGTATGTCAGCTGGTGTTGGCATCATCAGCAAGCCTGACTGGAAATCAAAACGCCCCCTGCCGTGGATATAAATCCGCCCCTTGAAGAAGGTTTTGACATGTTTTGCCACCATCAGTGGCAGGTACTTCTTGAACACTCTCATCGTTTGCAACCTCTTGCAGTTGTATCCGTATGACAGCAGCTTCTGCGAAATAATTCCGTAAATTCTTTATAAAAATCCGGAAAAATCGCAACTCTCTTCCCCAAAAAACCAATCTATAACTTTTTATTAACTTTTAACGTATTGTATGTGGTCCTTCCAGCCAGAGCAATACCCCCTTGCCATCTTGCCATTCGATACAGGCCATGCCTGACGTGGCAAACATGGGGGCACCTGCCGCCGGGCAGAGGCTCTGCACCAGATAACCCACCAATGGCAGGTGGCTGACCATCAAAATATGGTCATGTGTTGCCGCCAACGCAGTGAGATAACTTGCGACAAAAGCAGGATCCCCATAGGGAGTGATCTCCTTGCTCTCTTCGACCCTGGTGGCCTTGGGCAATTCACTGCATATGCTCTGCCAGGTTTGTCTGGCGCGCAGATAATTGCTATGGACAACCAAATCCAGCACCCCGTCCAGTTGGGGTGCCAGCCAACTGGCCATGTGAATGGACTCTTCAATTCCCTGCTCGGTCAGTGGACGCTGTTCATCTGTTTTCGCATTCATGCCAGCCTGGCCATGACGCATGATGTAGATTTTCATTACAACCTCGCCCAACGGGCCTGTTTTGATAGCGGGGGGATCTTACCCCGCCATGCCGGGGGAAACAATTGCGCTACCTCTCAGAAAAGGGTTTGCCTCACTGGATAGCGGGGTCGATAATCATGTTTAAATTCAAATAAATCCAACACGAGTCACGCGCCAATGAGCCCATATGCCAGCCCTAATGACCATCGGCAATACCACTATCTGGAGCTGGCAAACCGGCTCAGGGTCTTGTTGATCTGCGATCCCGACACCGACAAGTCTGCCGCCTCTCTGGCCGTCAACACCGGCCATTTCGACGATCCGGCCGATCGGCAGGGGATGGCTCATTTCCTTGAGCATATGCTGTTCCTTGGTACCCGCACTTATCCCAAGCCTGGTGAATACCAGCAATTTATGAGCCGTCATGGCGGCAGCAACAATGCCTGGACCGGCACCGAGTTCACCAACTTCTTTTTCGAGATAGACACCGGCTTCTTCGAGGCCGGTCTCGACCGTTTTTCCCAGTTCTTCATCTGCCCCACTTTCACACCCGAATGGGTGGATAAAGAGCGCAACGCGGTCGACTCCGAATACCGCCTCAAGCTGCAGGACGATGTGCGCCGCAGCTACCAGGTACATAAAGAGACGGTCAACCCGGCCCACCCTTTCTCCAAATTCTCGGTCGGCAACCTGGATACCCTGGCGGATCTGCCCGGCCGGGATCAGCGCGCCGATCTCATCCGGTTCTACGAATCTCACTACAGCGCGGATCGCATGGCGCTGGTGATGATCTCGCCTGAATCCATCGAGACCCAGATTGAGTGGTGCGATCGCTTTTTCGCTCCCATTTTGAATCGCAATTTGGGAATACCGGCCCTGACGGTTCCCCTCTATCGCCTCGACGATCTCGGCATCCGCATCCGCATCAATCCGGTCAAGGAGACCCGCAAGCTGGCGCTGACCTTTCCGCTGCCCAATGTGGATGAGTTTTATGACAAAAAACCCCTCACCTTCCTGAGCCACCTCATCGGCTATGAAGGGGATGGCAGCCTGCTCTCCTTGCTGAAAGCAAAAGGCTGGGTCAACCAGCTCTCCGCCGGAGGCGGAATCAGCGGTGCCAACTTCAAGGATTTTGGGGTGAGCTTTGGCCTCACGCCGCTCGGGCTTGAACACGTCAACGAGATAGTAGCCGCCCTGTTCGGCTATCTGAAACTCATCGAGCGTGGCGGGGTAGAAAGCTGGCGCTACGAAGAGAAGCGTACCGTGCTTGAGTCGGCGTTCCGCTTTCAGGAGCGGGGCCGGGCCCTCGACACCGTTTCCGGCCTGGTGTTGAACCTGTTCAGCTACACGCCCGAGGATCTGCTCTACGGCGATTACATGATGCGCGAATACGACGAGGCGCTGATCCGCCGCCTGCTCGCCAAGCTCACGCCACACAACCTGCGCATGACCATCACGGCGCCGGAGCTGGCCACGGATCGCCTGGCCCGCTGGTATCAGACCCCCTATGGCGTCGACATCATCACGGAGGCGGAAAAGATCCACTGGCAGCAGAGCGAACCCGATCCGGCCCTCACTCTGCCCTTGCCGAACCCCTTTATCAGCAACCGGCTCGATCCGCGCCAGCCAGCACTGCAGGCCGACATGCCCGCTTGCATCATCGACAGACCTGGGTTTCGGCTCTGGCATCTGCACGAGCATCAGTTCAGCGTGCCCAAGGGCAACCTCTACATCTCCATCGACAGCGAGCACGCGGTCAAAAGCCCGCGCCACATCGCCATGGCACGGCTTGCGGTGGAGCTACTCACCGATCACCTCAACGCCCTCACCTACCCGGCGGAGCTGGCGGGGCTGGGCTACCAGATCTATGCCCATCAGGGCGGCTTTACCATCAACCTGAGCGGCTTTGCCGACAAGCAACCCCTGCTGCTCGACATGATCCTCGGCAACCGCACCCTGGGCTATCCGGATCCGGGCCGCTTCGCCGAGATAAAAGAGCAGCTCATCCGCAACTGGGACAACCAGTCCAAGGCGCGGCCCATCTCCCAGCTGTTCAACCAGCTCACCAGTTTGCTGCAACCAAACAACCCGCCGTTTGAGCAGTTGCTGCGCCATCTGCGCACCGTGGAACTTGACGAGATGCCGGCGTTTGTCGCCCAGCTGTTCGGGGAGGTACACATAGAGGCGCTGGTTCACGGTGACTGGAATGCCGCCGAGGCGCTCGAACTTGCCGCCCTGCTGGAGCGCCACCTCGGCACCCACAGCCAGCCCAGTGCCGAGACCCGCCGCCCTCTCATCTCCATTCAAAACAGGGGCACCCTCATTCGTGAGCAGGGCTGCGAGCACGAAGACTCGGCACTGCTGGTCTACTACCAGTCACGCACCACCCGGGCGCGGGATCTCGCCTGCTTCACCCTGGCCAACCACATAATGTCATCCACCTTCTTCCACGAGCTGCGCACGCGCCAGCAGCTGGGGTACGTGGTGGGTGCCGGCAACCTGCCCCTCAACCGTCACCCCGGCCTCATCTTCTATATCCAGTCGCCAGTGGCAGGGCCCCAGCACCTGCTGGATGCGGTAGAAGAGTTCATCGACCTCTTCCCGCTGGCCATGCTGGAGCTGACCGAGCAACAGTGGCAAGACAGCAAGGTGGGCCTGCAGGCCCAGCTTAGCGAACGGGACGCCAACCTGCGCAGTCGCGGCCAGCGGCTCTGGGTCAGCATAGGCAACAAGGATCTGGGGTTTGATCAGCGGGAAAGGGTGTGCGAAGAGGTGGGCAAACTGAGCCGTGCCGATCTGGTACGCTTCATCATACAGCTGCGCTCACGCACCTCGGACAGACTGATCCTCTGCAGTTATGGCCAGGGTCACGAACACGACGAGCGCATCACGGGCCAGTTTATCGACGACCCCAAGGCGTTCAGGCTCGCCGCCAACACCTTCGAGGCCTGAAGCAGGCATTCCCGCCCATCAGCCAATCCCGCCCAATAAAAAGCCGACCCCTTGGGGTCGGCTGGAAAAACCATAACAATTGCGACCAAAGCCGCCAAAAGTGAACATGAGCGTGAAAATCAGACACAGCGTTGATGGTCGGCCGGATGGTTCAAACCAGAGCGCACCTGCCAATATCAACAGTGATTGAGAAACAGGCTCATCTTAGGCACTCCCCTCCCTTGTCACGTTGATCTATGTCAAAGGAGGTAGCAAAGAGTCGGTGACCTGCCGGTTTGTCGGCCTGGATCACGCTTTCACTTTTTAGCCCCGGCGGATCAGGCTATAGGCCACTTCATCAAAATAGGAGAGCTGACCGGAGAGTACCCTGGGGTGATCCACTTCTGCGGCACGGCCCAGCACTTCCACCCGAAAATCGCGCTCGAACAGGGTGCGCACTTCCATCTCCCCCACCGAGAAGGGCGGCTGTTTCTGCTGCTCCGGCTGATACTCCAGAGTCACCAGCAGGATCTGGCCACCGGTTTCCATCAGGCGACTCATCAGCTCCGCATACTGGCGGCGCATCTCCGTCGGCAAGGCGATCAGCGCCGCCCTGTCATAGGCCAGCCGGTAGCGCCGCCCCAGTTCGGGGGCGGCAAAGAAATCCCCCTGATGGATGCGCAAGGAGCCGTGCTGATGGCACTGATAAGGGCCCAGCTCGCTGAGGGTCTCGGTGAGCTGGTTTTCACTGAAAAACTGTTCGATGGCGAGCGCAGAAAGCTCGAAACCATCGATGGGGTGCCCCAGGCCATTGAGCCAGAGCATGTCGCGGGACTTGCCGCACAGGGGCACCAGCACGGGTTCATCCTGTTGCTGGGCAGACCACCAGGATTGCAGCCAGCGATTGAAGTCTGCCTGATGAAAGCCAATCCGGTTCTCTTCCCAACGCTGATGCCAAAACGCAGCTTCCATCCTAATACCCCTGTTACCTAAAGATGCCTCAATATCACAACTTAACCCGGCGCACGCAAGCCTTGCGCCGGGCCGACGGGTGATTTTTGCCAGGCAAACGATTGCAAAACCAAAAAGGACCGCCAGGCCCCTTTTCTGACATCTTTATGTCATGGATATGTGATGGGTGATCTGCAGCCTCACCAACATAACGTGCGCTGACATGCCAACTGGCCACGCGGGCTCAGGCACAGACGGGCTCGGCCGCCATCATGGCCGCCACCGCCGTTATCCTGGCCGAGATCTGTGCGAACGAGGGGCGCTGCGACACCTGTTCGCAGAGGCATGCCTGGGCCAGCAGAGCGAGATCCTGCAACGCCTCACTCTCCGGCTGGCAGCGTGCCAGCAACTCGTCGAGCAGGCAACCAAAGGCCCTCACCTCTATCCGCTCCAGCCCATCGGCCAGCACGCATTCCGTGCGGTCGTAGCAAGAGGCCGCGCCAAAATCGCCGAGCAGCACCTGACCCTTCCCTTGAAAGGAGTGCAGTATGTTATGGCCATAGAGATCGCCGTGCATGATGCCTCGCTCATGCAGATGCCCCGCGGCAGCCGCTATGCCCTGCGCCATGGCGAGCACGGCAGCCGGAGTGAATGACAGCCCTGCTGGATAGACGTCGCGGGTGCAGGAGTCCAGACTCGGCGGGCCCGCCAGATTGGCAAACGTTGGGTCTATCAGTTCCATCACCAGCGCCGGCATGCCGGAGGGGTGATCCGCCACCTTCCCCAGCACCCTGATGAGATTGGGATGGGTGCCGGCCGCCAGCGACGCCGCCATCTCGCAGTGGGGCAAACCATCGCTGGTCACAGCCCCCTTGAACAGCTTGACCGCCACCGAGCGCGGCCCGTCACCCTGCAATCCGTCGCAAGTGATGCGGGTGGCACTGTGGATCACGCCAGAGGCCCCCTGCCCCAGCAACTCACCCAACTCAAGCGCCCGCCAAGGCACTGTGGCGATATGAGCCACATGATCCACATCGATGGCCCGCGCCTCCTCCCCCTCACTAAAGGGGTTGCCGGAATAGGCAAGCCAGGCAAGGCGCGGCAGCGTGAGCAACCAGCCGGGGAAGCGTTCGATCCGGTTGGCGGCGATGCGCAGCAGCTCCAGATTGCGGCAGTTGGCAAGGCTGGCGGGCAGCTCGCGCAGACGGTTGCCCGCCAGCATCAGCTTTTGCAGGCGGCTGCACTGACCCAACTCATCGGGCAACTGTGCGATGGCGTTGTCAGTCAGGATCAGCCAGCGCAACCCCACTGGCAGCGACGCGGCGGGGACTGTGGAAATCTGGTTGGCCTTGAAGCCCACCATGGTCAGTGCCGGGCAACGCCCCAGCACCTCGGGCAGCACGGTAAAGCGATTCTCGGAGCAGAAAATGATGCGCAGTTTGCTGAAACCGGCCAACTCGTCCGGCAGGCCGCTCAACTGGTTGCCGGTCAGATCCAGCACCTCCAGCGTCTCTTTAAGGCTCAGGATCTCGGGTGGGAACTCCGTCAGATTTTCACAAAGCTTCAGATGGCGGGCGCCGCACAGTTCACCCGCGCGCAGCTGTTCCAGAGTATGCATAACCGTTTCTCAATCCTGATCATCTGCCTGATGGCGTAGCCAGCCATCAGCGCGCGCCGAACCTGCGTCCAGCGGTTTTAAAGGCGGGCATTATAAAGAATTCGGGACGCAGATCGCCCCTTTTGTTGCCACTAAGGCCTGCATCGACGTGTAACAAAGCGACTTGGGGGCAAAGAGAGCAAGATCCGGGTCGTCCCAGCGAGGGCTGGTTGCCATAGTGGGGTCAACCCAGAGTGGGTTCGAACCTATTGAGGTTCCAATCCACTGCCAACCCTGTGCGCCACTTAACTGGCGCACAACACACTCAGCGAGGGAACTGCCATGTCACTACTGTCCAACAAGGTCGCCATCATCACCGGAGCCAGCTCCGGCATCGGCCGCGCCAGCGCCATCCTGTTTGCCCGGGAAGGAGCCAGCGTCGTCGTCGGTGCCCGCCGCCAACCCAAGCTGGATCTGCTGGTGGAGGAGATCCGCCATGAGGGGGGCCAGGCGGTGAGTCTGACGGGAGACGTCAGAAGCGAAACCTATGCCTGCGCCTTGGTGGATCTCGCGCTAACGCGTTTCGGCGGGCTCGATATCGCCTTCAACAACGCCGGCACCACGGGGACACCGGGCAGCGTAGAGGAGCTTGAGCTGGCGCAGTGGCAGGAGACCCTGGATACCAACCTCACCAGCGCCTTTGTGGGGGCCAAATACCAGATCCCCGCCATGTTGGCGCGCGGCGGCGGCTCCCTTATCTTTACCTCCACCTTCGTCGGCCATACCCTGGGGCTGCCCGGCATGGCGGCCTATGCCGCGAGCAAAGCCGGCCTCATCGGCCTGACTCAGGTGCTGGCCGCCGAGTTCGGGGCGCAAGGGGTACGGGTCAACGCCCTGCTGCCGGGGGGCACCGACACCCCCATGGGGCAGTCCTTTACCAATACGCCAGAGAGTCTCGCCTTTGTGCAGAATATGCATGCCCTCAAACGGCTGGCCCAACCGGAGGAGATCGCCCGCTCGGCCCTTTATCTCGCGTCCGATGCATCCAGCTTTACCACCGGGATTGCCCTGCTGGCCGATGGTGGGGTATCTATTTGTCGTACATGACCTTGTCGCACCCAAGATCCTGCGACCGCAACCTTATCGTGAGAGCGCCTTATGTCTGATTACGCCCGCATCGCCGATGCCATTCGTTTTATCGCAAGCCAGGTGGAGCGCCAGCCCACCCTGGACGAGATAGCGGCGCACGTGCACTTAAGCCCCTTTCACTTCCAGAGGCTGTTCAGCCGCTGGGCCGGGGTTACCCCGAAGCGCTACTTGCAGGTGCTGACCCTGGAGCGGGCCAAGGCACTATTGCAGGAGTCGCGCCCACTGCTGGAGGTGGCCGATACCCTGGGCCTTAGCAGCGGCTCGCGGCTCTACGATCACTTCGTGCAGCTCGAAGCGGTGACGCCGGGCGAGTACAAGCAGCGCGGGGCCGGGCTGGTTATCGATCACGGGGTGCACGACACCCCCTTCGGCCAGGCGTTCGTCGCCCTGACCCCGCGGGGGGTGTGCAACTTCTCGTTTCTAGATGACCAGGCTCCACAGGCACCGCTAACCGCCCTCGCCCACAGCTGGCCCGAAGCGGAGCTGCGGGAGGCGCCATCACGTACCCAGGGGGTCATCGACACCATGTTCGATGGCAGCAAGGCACCGGATCGCCCCATCTCCTTGCACGTGAGCGGTACCAACTTTCAGATCAGCGTCTGGCGGGCGCTGCTGCAGATCCCGCCCGCCAAGGTGGTGAGCTACGCCCAGGTGGCGAGCGCCGTCGGCAACCCCAAGGCCGCCCGCGCCGTGGGGCTGGCGGTGGGCGCCAACCCCGTCGCCTTGATGATCCCCTGCCACAGAGTCATCCAGCAAAACGGCAAACTCGGCGGCTATCACTGGGGTGAGACCCGCAAACAGGCGATACACGCCTGGGAAGCGGCGAGGTTTGAGTAGCTAGCAAAACCTATAATCCTGCTTAATTAAAATCACCAAATTCTATATATTCTATATATCAAGAGATCACCCCTTGAAAGTACGCCTCTGTCTTTTTAATGGTTGTATATTTAGCCCCTGTACCATTATAAATATTTGAAAAATTTAGCCAGTCGCGTAAAAGGTACTCCCTCGTATTGACAGCTCTAATCATCTCTTGAAACTCGATCGCTAAAACACAGTCTGAAAGCACTACAGCAACATTGTTAGCCAAAATACAAATTTTTTCATGAGTAACCATTCCGACGCGAGGGAAAAGTAATGCAGGGCCACGGACAATGATGCTCGACATTACTAATATATTAGTACCATTTATGATAACCTTTCCATTTGTAAGTTCAGTCGTATGTATGAGCGGATATCCATTAGCATTAGATTTAAAAGAGTGCATTTGGACTCTTCCTCGGCGGACAAATCTATAAGCAGGTTTTTCCAGAGGAAACTCATCCACTTCATCAAAATCATTCGCTAACTTATGTCTTATTAAAACTATAGATGTTCTCGCCGCAGCATTTTTAAAGGTGTGCAACGGATTAGTAGCCATAATTTCTACGCTATACCGTTTTTTAATTTCAGACCATCCGTGAGAGTCTCTCTCGCTATTTAACGAACCATTCGGAAGAATGGCAAGCATATAACCATTTAATGAAAGATAATTTAAACTCAAGCTAACAAACCGAGTAGCCAAACCAGACTTAATACTTGGCTGTTCAAACCATTCAATAGGCTTTCGCCCTCGCTCGCTAAATGGTGGATTTAATAGAATTAAATCTACCCCTCCCTTTTTTGAGGAAAATTTTGTATTAGTGTGTGATGTCGACTTAAGAAAATCAGAACATGAAACCGACCATAATTTATTTAGCGAAGCAAGCATTCTAGAACTTGTTTTATTCAAGTCATTTGCAAAAACCATTGCGAACGGCCATCTTTTTGCAGCTTCATTTAATAAGCTTCCCTCACCAGCAGAAAAATCAGCTATTGTGCTCGGGGTAAAGCTGCTAGGAATGCATTCAATCATAGTTTGAGCTAGTTCACTAGGTGTGTAATGGATATCGATCATCTACAAGCTGACCTGCGGGGGCGATAACTGGTACGAGATAAATGAATAGCTGACGAATCATCAAACAGAGCTGAAACATGATATACCAGTAACTTTGCTGTACCTCCAGTTCGTCCCGCCTTTCTAATTGGATGATCATGTACCAACTCAACAGGTGTAGAGCTAGATAAAGTAAACAGAATCGCACCAAGAGCATGAGGCTTGGTACCTATCAGGGCAATCTTAAGTGCTTTTTCATTATTGTCTGCTGCAATCTCTTCTAATAGGTAGTAACAACTAAATGGGCAATTCGCCGGAGCGTACCGAACAGCTTGCCAAGCGGATGTTTCTGTTAAAGCACCTTTATTTCCTATGTAAGCTTCAAAGACATACCAAGGCTTAAATCCTGGGGAGCCAACAATAGGCGTTATATATTCAAAACCTGGTTGAATTTGCTCAATTATGTACCTTAGTCTAGGCCCCTCGAAACCTAATAATGGTATGAATGTAAACTGCTCACTATTTCTAGATGATAATGTAGCGAATCCAGGTAATGGCGATATACCCTGTATGCTTGCACTTAAATCATATATTTGTCCTTCTACTGGAGCAGAACTTCGTGAATACGCATCTGGCTCGACATATACTACTAGCACCTCAAGCTTCATCTGAAGAGCAGATTTCAATATGCCGGCCCATACTGAATGTGTTAATCCGGTAATATCTAAGTACACTTTTGAAGCAGGGAGCAGGTCCACCCACAGAGCTTTCAGTGCTAACTCTGAACGAAGAGAAATAGAATTTACATCGCCCTTCACCTTAAATGAATTTTGCGTTTCTTCTAAAATCTCTAATAACTTAACATTCTGAATTAAGGTGCTCCAAGAATCAGTATGCGATGTTCTACTCTCTCCCGTTGAGGCAAAAATGTAAAGGCTATTTTCTATCGGTCTAAAATCTTCAGCTTTATCGAAAGTATCCGTTAGAATTGGAATTTCTTTAGTTTCACGCATAGTAAGAACCGAATAAGTTAAGTTGATCTGGGAGATTTAAGTCATCACTTCTATTACTTTGAGACAAAACCTCTTTAATAGTATCTTTAGGGCGTGATATGAGACCAAGAATTTGTTGGTCAGCTAACAAAAATTTCCTTTTCTTTCTATGACTGAAAACAAATAATGATGAAAAAATTGGGTGCAATCGATAATCATAATCAGCAGTGTCACTTTCCGACATTAATTTGTTTCCAGGCGAACGGACAAGAGCCAAATGCATAACAGCCTGATCTAAAATTCTTTTGACTTGATCTGAGCAATCTATCACCAAAGGATTTTGTTTAATATGGAACTGGTTAACCTCTGGAGCATGACCATGCGCATCGGATGCCATTACTTGCAGAATACGACCAATACTTAGAACCAATTTAGTTAATTTTCCACCCTCAACACTTAGACCTTCTAACTCTGATAGATTTTTTCTAGCAATTTCTTCCGCCGCTTCAGTTTGGGACTTAGGTGATATAGGTTCATGCAAACCACCTCCATTTTCCACATGCCTTATGAAGGCAGCATGAACCAGCTCAAGTAGATACCTTATATTTCCATTCGATAGGGATACATAAGTGTCCCACCCTGAATAGTATTTGCTAATTCCACGCTTACCTTTCCTGATTGCATACAGTGAAGCATGAAAATGATTGTCTAATCTATGTTTCCATTCAGACTTATTTTCAATCCAAGTTTTTATATTTTCAACAAATTTATCATCATTATCGCCCCCCATATAATTTAGAAAATAGAGATGGCCGGCCTCTATATTTCTTACAGCCTCAACAAGATCTGGAGGTGCTATTTTTAAAATTTTCTCTTTAAGTTTTGTGAGTCCATCTGTGCCAAGTAAAATCTCAGCCTCTTCTAACTCACTCATTGATGGTAATAGCTGCTGAGGAGCCGTAATGACAGAAGCATCATCTGAAAAAGCACTGGATATTCTTTGTCGAATTACAGTTTCCGCGAAAGCTGGAAACCGAGCATCGTTTAGACGATCCATAATACTTATACGCGCATAGTCAGCAGGGGATGTTAACTGCTCATTAAGGTTCAACGTCGCTCTTTGACGCCACCCAAGCTCTCTTACACCAACTTTAAATGTATAATCTGTATTAGCATGCTTGATTATTGTATTTAGAACACGCTGCTGATAATCTTCAAAATTTTCAAATTCATCTATCAAAAAATAAAACTGCTTCCCTTTTAGTTGTGGAGATGTAAGCAAAGCTCTAGCTAAAGCATCCAATGGGGCTCCGAGGGTAGATATACGCTCTGGTGGGTTATCTGCTACTGTATTTATCAGCGATTCGAAATCCAAGATGAGATACTCTATCTCCTCAACTAAATCTTCTAATGTATTTATATCTTCCAATCCAAGCGTAATAGTGACTCTTTTTAGATCTTTATAATTAATCTGAACCTCACAGTTCTCATTGGACTGAAACCAATCAACAAAATCTAAAAGCTGCTGACAAAAAATAAGATTTATGTAATGACCAAAGTAAGAAGCCCATTTTTCTTCTGTCAGCTCTGCACCTCTGAATGCAGTAACTCTATTTGTATTAACTCGATAATATAAACCATAGAATGGCCAATCCTTAATTGGTGTTGTATTGCTTGATAGTGCTTTCTGACCCTGATATGACAAGCCTCTCAGCACTGTCGTTTTTCCCGTACCTCGCCCTCCGATCAAAACACAAGGACGATGTGTCCTAAGTTCTTCAAAATAAGATGGTTCATTAAAAAGTGAGAATATAGCTTCGTTCAACCACTCAGCCTTATATAAACCAAGTGTTTTACTCAAACGTTGTGCCGTATCTTGCAACTCTGAAGTCATTACAATGCACCTTTTTTTATTAATGGCTTCCAGTTATTTAACTGATGATAAAATATTGGAAGTGTTGCATCTGGAAACCCATGAGAAAATGCAAGTGCAAGTCCTAACTTATGAAATCCTCGCCAGCAATTCTCGCCCCCATTTTCGTCTGGGATCCCAGCGCGCATGCTTGCATTCTTCACAAACTCAGGTCCTTCAGTTCGCATATCATCACGCCAAATAGCCGAGTCATCACTTAACGCACTTTGGCGAGATGTATAGATATGTGCTGGCATTATCTCTACAGCCTTACAATTCTGAGAAATATTATTCTTTCCCAATTCAGTACAAATAACTGGGCAATAGAAGAATCGCATCCCCCCCCCAAAATACCTTTGAATTTCTTCGAAGGATAGCTCCCCCCCAAGAATTGAGTATTTTCTTTTCCATGTATCATTAAATTGGTTCCCAGAACCAACAAAGTCATCAACAAACAAGATATTAAATTTATGACCTTCAGCAATATGCTTAATAGCGATCTCTGGGGAGAATATCCTACTCTCGTTCAAAAGCAATACATCTCGCGCAAGTCGAGAGAATGCAAAACCACTATCCGAATCAGTGGGGACTTCCCCCGTAACTCTTACCACTACTAATGACTCAACAAAATCAGACCACTGTTTTCGTGCATTGTACAAATATTTCTTATCAGAGATAACAGTCTGAGAAATACTAAGAAAAGCACTTCTAAACATTTGCTTAACAAGCTCATCAGAAAAAAATGTAAAACCCTCAAGCAACCTTAGTGCTAAGGGTAGTTCATCATCTTTAAAATTTGAACACCAACCATTGGGATCAAAGTTTCCTTTTTTTGGCCATAAACCAGTAGTGACCATGTAACGCCACTTATCTACAGGCAATACAACTTCCATATTTTGCTCCGCTTATGATTTATATTTATATGTGTTTTCCAACTCTTTATACAAATCTGTGACAAAACTTGGTGAGCTTATGGACAGGTTGTTGATAATCTCACTAAGCCAAATATTATCTTCTTTACCAGACCACACCTTTACATAGCCACCTGTCTTATATCCTTTATCTTGTCGAAAGGTATTTAGTACATTCTTACCAACATACATCTTATATAAATCTTTATTTCCCAACCCGCCAAATTTGACCAATGTAATAAATGATGGTAGATCAAATTCTTTAGTGCCAATAGTCATTGATGTAAAATTTTCAACCGCCGATAGGATTTCCTCTCTTGAACGCATCGAATTTATTAATCCTATCTCCTTCATAACCTGAGTCACTAAGTCTGTAGCCTCAGAAATATTTTTTGTTTTAGCCAATACCTCACTCAAACCAAAATGCCATATATCTACTAACTCCAACTTCATCTGATAGATATCATTTTCTTGATACTTCCACCATTTCCATCCCACATGGTCCATCAGCTCAGCGCATTCGGTCCAAACCGCTCGATACCAAGGTGTTTTTTCATCACGCCATGCACTGTTAATTTTACTATTTATTGAATCTTGAAGACGTAGCATTATTTCAGCTTGATTCACTTCAATATCTATATCATCCATTATAACACCTCCACTAAATTAAAAATTATCTTCTGTTTGGTATCACCACACACTGCCCCCCCCCCTGCACGCCATATAAATCAGTAATTATGGACTCTGTTGTCGGTATTTCATGAATGTATTAATGTGGATGTAACCTGTTATAGTCTCATAACTCATTCCCCACTATATTTCCTGTTGATTTATATAGCCTGTTTATGAAAAACAATCTATTTTAATAATTCTAAACACACACCATCGGTGCGTTATATCAACAGTTTCCCCACCGAATCATGCTCTACGTCAGGCTTATCAAACCTCGCCTAACACACGACTAGGTGGGTATAGATCGAGTACAGGAGCTAGGTAATATCGACTCCCCACCAGTCTAGACATAGCTGACGTAGCCATACCACATCTGATTGGGTTGCTGGACATCAAACTCATGGGCCAACAGTTTGTAAATATTTTGTCGTTAAAGCCGGGTCTTCTGATAACGGCAAGTACCTAGCTGTTTGGACACAAACCCCGCCTAGGTGAACAAATCTGGACTCTAGTGTACTTGCATCACCGCTGCACCCGTACAGAAAAGTCCTGTTAGGACTGGATCTGCTGTTTCATACCCTTCCATGCACTACGCCCCCCACTGGCGCTCGGCGTGCACGCGCCATTCCCGAATAACAGCAAGGCTACCGCAGGGCAGCCTCCCATTTGCTGCCTTTGACCCATGTGGTATCTCTGGTCTGGTTCATAGGTGACTCCAAAGAGGCCATATCCAGACAACTATCCTAGCGAGCGAGAGCGACAAGAAAAAGCGGAAGGTGAGCATTTCCCAAGCCAGATCAAGAAATTACCCCATCTTGGGGGGGCATCAGCCGCTAGTATCACCATCTCGCATCAATATGGGGCATCGAAACGACGATGTCCGGCTCCATTACTCGCATGGCACCTGACGGACAGGATTTGCTCCCCCCTCCCCTGCCTGGAGAGGCAACAGCCTGTCGCAATGTGCGGAAGCTATAGACGACGTTCCGCCGATCGAGTCAAGGACGAACTTACGAGGTTGGCAACACGATCTCCAATCCCCGCGCCAGGGGAAAAATTTTCTCGCAAACGATTGGAAAATGAAAAGACGCCCTAAGGCGTCTTTCTTATTGCTGGTTGTTAGAGCCAACCGGCTGGAGGTTATCCCCCTCCCCGCCTTGCCCCACAACCCTATCAGATTGGGGTAATGGAGGTGATATGGGCATCCCCGTCCAGTGACTTGAAGATCTGCACCACGGCTTCGCCATGGATCGGTTTGGCAAGCGGCACTGTGCTCTTGCACTTGAAGCGGTAGTTGGTGCCGGCCACCACCTGGGTGCAGACTTCAAAGGGTACGTACTGCACCCCGACAAATCCTTTCAGCGCCTGGTCAAATACCGCCTGATCCTCGGCGGTCAGCTTGTGATATGCGGTCCATCCACCCACCAACACTGCTTGTTCTGACATAACAAACCCTCCGTGATCTCTTGTCCCTACTCGTATGGCTGTTCGGGTTCCGCCCCGTTGATTCAAGTGGTTGCTGGTCTCCACTGGGGTGACATACCGAGAAAGTTCGATGGTATGACGATGGGCCATCTTGCGCTGGCTGACGCGCCTGTTGGCCCTCCCCTTTGCCACGATCGCCGCCTCACAGCACCGGTCTCAATTGGCATGGCAGAGCCTAGTACCGGATCCGCAAAGCGCCTCTGTCATATCTGACAGGGGCGAGGAGGTCCAAAAGCGGCTAATGAGCAGAAAATTGAGGCGCAAACGATTGGAAAAAGAAAAGACGCCGCAAGGGCGTCTTTTTTGCATTTTTATGCTCGAAGGGCAGAAGGGCGCGAGCCGCTTATTCCCATTCGATAGTGGCGGGCGGCTTGCCGGATACGTCGTACACCACGCGGGAAATGCCATTGATCTCGTTGATGATGCGGTTCGACACATGACCCAGGAAGTCGTAGGGCAAATGGGCCCAGTGGGCGGTCATAAAGTCGATGGTTTCGACGGCGCGCAGGGCAATCACCCAGTCGTACTTGCGGCCATCGCCCATGACGCCAACAGAGCGCACCGGCAGGAAGACGGCGAACGCCTGGCTGACCTGGTTGTAGAGGTCGGCTTTGCGCAGCTCTTCGATAAAGACGGCGTCGGCGCGGCGCAAGATATCGCAGTACTCTTTCTTCACTTCGCCAAGGACGCGTACGCCCAGACCCGGGCCCGGGAAGGGGTGACGGTAGAGCATGTCGTAGGGCAGACCCAGCTCCAGACCGACGCGGCGCACTTCGTCCTTGAACAGCTCGCGCAGCGGCTCGACCAGACCCATCTTCATCTCGGCCGGCAGGCCGCCGACGTTGTGGTGGGACTTGATGACGTGGGCCTTGCCAGTCTTGCTGGCGGCCGATTCGATCACATCCGGATAGATGGTGCCTTGTGCCAGCCAGCGGGCATTTTTCAGCTTCTTGGCTTCGTCGTCGAACACTTCGACGAAGACGCGGCCGATGATTTTGCGCTTGGCTTCCGGCTCATCTTCACCCGCCAGGGCGGAGAGGAAGCGCTCTTCGGCTTCGACCTTGATGATGTTCAGACCGAAATGATCGCCAAACATCTCCATCACCTGCTCACCCTCGTTCAGGCGCAGCAGACCGTTGTCGACGAAGACGCAGGTCAGGCGATCACCGATGGCACGGTGTACCAGCATGGCGACCACGGAGGAGTCGACACCGCCTGAGAGGCCCAGGATCACTTCATCGTCACCCACCTGCTCGCGGATGCGGGCAACGGCGTCGTCGATGATGGTGGCCGGGGTCCACAGGCATTCGCAGCCGCAGATGTCCTTGACGAAGTGCTCCAGCATGCGGGCACCCTGACGGGTGTGGGTCACTTCCGGGTGGAACTGCACGCCGTAGAAGTGCTTGGACTCACAGGCCATGGCGGCATGGGGGCAAGTGGCAGTCTGGGCTATGGTGGTGAAGTCGGCCGGGATGGCGGTGACCTTGTCGCCGTGGCTCATCCAGACGTCCAGCAGCGCATTGCCGTTGGGGGCGATGGCATCTTCGATGCTGCGCAGCAGGGCATTGGTCTGGCCCAGCACTTCAACCTGGGCATAACCGAATTCACGTTCGGTGGAGGATTGCACCTTGCCACCCAGCTGCTCTGCCATGGTCTGCATGCCGTAGCAGATGCCGAACACAGGCACGCCGGCATTGAACACATACTCGGGGGCACGGGGGCTGCCAGCCTCGGTCACGGACTCGGGGCCGCCGGAGAGGATGATGCCGCTCGGATTGAATTCGCGGATCTGCTCTTCGGTCACGTCCCAGGCCCACAGTTCGCAGTAGACGCCGATTTCACGGACACGGCGGGCGATAAGCTGGGTGTACTGGGAACCGAAATCCAGGATCAGGATACGGTGCTGGTGAATGTCTTTAGTCATTTTATTCCTGCATCAGGCTGATGTTGTAACAAAAGGCTCGGGGATAAAAACTGGTGGAGAAACGGGGCCGCAGCCCCGTTTTATCAGCCCATCCGATAGTTGGGGGCTTCTTTGGTAATGGTCACATCGTGGACGTGGGACTCTTTCATCCCGGCGCCGGAGATGCGCACGAACTCGGCCTTGGTGCGCATATCGTCTATGGTAGCGCAGCCGGTCAAGCCCATGGAGGAGCGCAGGCCGCCCATCTGCTGGTGAATGATCTCTTTGAGGCGGCCCTTGTACGGCACGCGCCCTTCGATCCCTTCCGGCACCAGCTTGTCAGCGGCGTTGTCGGTCTGGAAGTAACGATCGCTGGAGCCCTTGGACATGGCGCCCAGAGAACCCATGCCACGGTAGGACTTGAAGGAGCGGCCCTGATAGAGCTCGATTTCGCCCGGCGCCTCTTCGGTACCGGCGAACATGGAGCCCACCATGACGCAGCTGGCGCCAGCGGCGATGGCCTTGGCCACGTCGCCGGAGAAGCGGATGCCACCATCGGCAATCACGGGCACGCCAGTGCCCTCCAGCGCGTCAACGGCGTCGGAGATGGCGGTAATTTGGGGGACACCGACACCGGTCACGATGCGGGTAGTACAGATGGAGCCAGGACCGATACCCACCTTGACGGCATTGACGCCAGCGGCGACCAGTGCCAGGGCGCCAGCGGCAGTGGCCACGTTGCCACCTATGATTTGCAGCTCAGGATAGGCATCGCGGGTCGCCTTGATGCGATCCAGCACGCCTTGGGAGTGGCCATGGGAGGAGTCAATCAGCAGCACGTCCACACCGGCTTCCACCAGGGCTGCAACGCGCTCTTCGTTACCGGCACCGGCACCGACGGCAGCGCCGACGCGCAGGCGGCCGCGCTCGTCTTTACAGGCGTTCGGCTTGCGTTCGGCTTTCTGGAAGTCTTTGACGGTGATCATGCCCTTGAGTTTGAAATCGGCGTTGACCACCAGCACCTTCTCGATACGGTGCTTTTGCATCAGGGCAACCACCTCTTCACGAGGAGCCCCTTCACGCACTGTCACCAAACGATCTTTCTGGGTCATGATCTGTTCGACTGTCTGGGAGAGATCGATCACGAAGCGCACGTCGCGGCCAGTGATGATACCGACCAGCAGGTTGCCCTCGGTCACGACCGGGTAGCCGGCGAAGCCGTTCTTGTGGCTCAGCTCCTTGACCTGGGCAATGGTCATGTCAGGGCGTACTGTGACGGGATCAGTGACCACGCCGCTCTCGTACTTCTTGACCTTGCGCACTTCTGCAGCCTGCTGCTCGATGGACATGTTCTTGTGGATAAAGCCAATGCCCCCTTCCTGGGCCAGTGCGATAGCCAGACGGGCTTCGGTCACTGTGTCCATGGCAGCGGAAATCATGGGGATATTCAAGCTGATAGAGGATGTCAGCTGGGTACGCAGATCGGCAGTATTGGGAAGAACATCGGAGTGGGCGGGAACCAACAGTACATCGTCGAAGGTTAACGCTTCTTTGGCAATCCTGAGCATGGCAATATCTCACCGTTGAGGAAGTGGGGGTGTAAAATATTGCCGACGAAGTTTACTCACCGATTGGTCACTGGTAAAGAAGTTTTTTGAATTTTTTATGGCGTAGCCCGTGTTTGACGTGCCAAGGGGCCAAAAAACCAAGATTATCAGTCCTAAAAGGGCACTTTGGGGGCAGAAGAGTTGCCAGACTGCTGTTTTATGCAAAAAGCGCCCGACGACTTTTTCTTGCCAACGGCTGCGCCCCCTTCCCCACTCCAGTCCCTCAACGGCACCCCTCCCCTCGCAAACCGGAGCATGAGCCGACAACACAAGATCCTCATCGCCCATACCTGAATACGATTGTGAATATATTGATCAATATCCATTTAAAATAATGACCATCACCTGTCGCTATCTATCACTGGACCCTCATTGATTATCTTTGACAAGATAGACAACAAAATAAACGCTATTTTTGATGTTCAGAAAGCCACCAAATAAACAAATCTAAAAATCCTCACCAGAATATTTAAGCACCTTGACTTGCTCATGAAAAATAGAACTGAAAATAGAGGGGTTTAATTAATTTTATAATTTCACCTGACCCCTCTCGCGTCTTTTCATTCCAGCATTCGCTCTGAACAGGCCCCCTGATCGACGCTGAAACGTGCACCACATGATTAAAACGCGATTGATAATAGTTATTGTTTGAGGTGCTGGGTATGGGGCATGCTGCCGCCATTGGAGCCTGCGTTCAGGGCTTAAAGCACACTGTTTGAGTATGAATATCAGGAGGATAGAGAAGTGATGGAGGCTTGTAATCCGAGGCCAGCGCTGACCGCTGACAACCCTGGTTCGGTCCGCCTGTGTTGCCTTGCCATCACTGTCGTCTTGCACCTGGCTGTTTTGTGGCTGATATATGAAAACCGCCCTGCAGCCATCACGCCCCCCCTGCCGCTGACCCTGTCTGCCCGCTGGGTCGGCGATGCCAGCGTCAATGACGCACCGGCCAAAGCGGCAGCGGCAGCGGCAGCGGCAGCGGCAGCAATCCCAGCTCAAGCTGTCGTAAAAAAACCGATACCCGCCCAAAAGCGGGCAGTTCAAAAACCGGCCAGCAAGCCCATTCCCAAACCGGCACCCAGAGTACCCAGACCGCCAACCCCCAAGGCCACTCCAATTGCCAAGGCAGAACCGGTCGCGGAGAGAGCAGCCCCTGCCACGCCGATATCGGCCGATACCCGACAAGGCGACAGTGCCACCACCCCGATCAAGTCCCGGCAGAGCGGCAATGGGGCTGGCAGCAGCGCACCCATCGCTCGTGATCCGCGGTTGAACAACCCTGAGCCACCTTATCCCTATGAATCCAGAAGAAGGGGTGAGGAAGGACGCGTCATCCTGAAGGTGCGGGTGGCAGCCGATGGCACCGCCTCCTCGGTAGAAGTAGATAAAAGCAGCGGTTATCGGCGGCTGGATATGACGGCACGCAAGACGGTCAGTCGCTGGCGCTTTATTTCCGCCAAACAGAACAATGCGGCCGTCGAGGCCTGGACAAAGGTCACCATTCTCTTTCAATTAAGGGCTTAACTATGGATCCGGAAATAACAAGTAACGGTATGGGGGTTTACCATCTACTCAGTCAAAATACCGGTGTGGGACTGCTTCCCTTTATTTTGCTGGTGTTGATGTCCCTCGGCACCTGCTATTACACCCTGCTGAAAATAGTGCTTGGGCAGCGCGAGCGCCGCCTCAACGCACAATTCGTGACCCGCTTCTGGCAGCACGAAAGCGTGCAGGATATGGAGCGCCAGCTGGCCCATCTCCCCCCGCAGGAGGCCTACGGGCGTGTGACCAGTGCGGCGCTGGCTGCGGTAACGCTGCTGAACCGGGCCGATGAACGAGCTGTGTCGCTCAAGCTGGGTTCACCGGATGAGTTTTTACTGCGAGCACTGCGCCAGGCCATTACCCATGAGCGGGTACGGCTGGAACGGGGCCTTGCCTTTCTCGCCTCGGTGGGTTCGGCGGCCCCCTTTATCGGGCTGTTCGGTACCGTCTGGGGCATCTATCATGCGCTGCTGGCCATAGGTGCGGCAGGCCAGAGCAGCCTGGATAAAGTGGCAGGCCCCGTGGGTGAGGCCCTGATCATGACCGGCTTTGGCCTCGCCGTCGCCCTGCCGGCTGTGCTTGTCTACAACTTCTTTGTGCGGCGCAATCGCCTCAAGCTAGCCGCGCTCGAGGCCTTTGCCTACGACCTGTTTGCCCTGCTGGTGACGGGATTTGAACAGCGCGCCTCCAACGTGACCCAGCTGGCCGAGCGGGAAACCAAGAAGGGGCACGGGTAATGGCATTTGGCAAATTGTCGGACGACGGGGACGATCAGCCCCTCTCCGAGATCAACATGATCCCCATGATCGACGTCATGCTGGTGCTGCTCATCGTCTTCATGATCACGGCCCCCCTGCTCACCAATGCGGTCAAGCTCGAGCTGCCCGAAGCCAGCAGCCAGCTCAATCAGCCGGAGAAGGAGGACATCACCCTCGCCATCGATGGGGCCGGCAAACTCTACTGGAACGACAAGGAGGTCGATGAGGCCGCCCTGCTCGCCCAGATGGAGACTGCCGGCAAGGCCGAGGGGGAGCTGCCCGAGATCCAGCTGCGCATCGACAAGCGGGTCGAGTACGGCATCATAGCCAGGGTGATGGCGCAGGCGTCCCAGCATGGATTGCACAAGATTGCCTTTGTGAGCCAACCGGATGCAGGCTAACCCCTGGTGCAAAAAATGTAACCCTGATGTCGATGAAGAGCCGAGCCATCCCTGGGCTCGGCTCTTGGTGCGAACTGCGTTAAGATGACGCCATTGTCTTCTCCCCCCTTGCCTTGGGGGCATATCAGCAGGGTCAGCCTTGAATCACAGCAACGAATCCAGCCAAACCAGACAACAGCAGGTCTTTACCGTCACCCGCCTCAATAGCGCCGTGCGCATGATCCTGGAGCAGGATCTGGGGCTGGTGTGGCTGACGGGGGAGCTCTCCAATCTGGCGATGCCAAGCTCGGGCCACTGGTACTTCTCGCTAAAAGATCTGGGCGCCCAGGTGCGCTGCGCCATGTTCAAGGGCAACAACCGGCGGGTGGCGTTTCGCCCGCAAGATGGCATGCAGGTGCTGGTACAGGCCCGAGTCTCCCTCTATGAGCCCCGCGGCGACTATCAGCTCATCATCGAATCGATGCAACCCGCTGGCGACGGCGTGCTGGCCCTGCGCTTTGAAGAGCTCAAGCGCCGGCTAGGGGCAGAAGGATTGTTTGACGAGGGCCGCAAACGGCCGCTACCTCGCGAACCGCGCGCCGTGGGGCTGGTTACCTCCGCCACCGGCGCCGCCCTCCACGACATGCTGACAGTGCTCAAACGCCGCGCCCCGGATCTGCCCATCTTTATCTACCCGACACAGGTGCAGGGCAGCGCTGCCATCGGCCAGATAGTGGCGGCCATTGCCCTGGCCAACCGCCGCGCCGAGGTGGATGTGCTGATCGTCGGTCGCGGCGGCGGCTCCCTTGAAGATCTCTGGTGCTTCAACGAAGAGGTGGTAGCGCGCGCCATCGCCAACTCTGCCATTCCGGTGATCAGCGCTGTGGGCCATGAGGTGGATGTCACCATCAGCGACTTTGCCGCTGATCTTCGCGCCCCCACACCATCGGCTGCCGCCGAACTGGTGGCACCGGATCAAAGCGCTCGCGCCCAGCGCCTCGCCCACCTATGGCAGAGACTGGTGCAGGTGATTAATCGCCACCAAACCGCCGCCCGCCACGGCTTTGTGCTGCTGCAAAAGCGGCTCGACCATCAGGATCCCAAACGCCGACTGGAGCAGCAATCCCAACGTCTCGACGAGCTCTCCGCCCGCTTGCAGCAACTGCTGAACCAGCGGCTGCATCAGGGGGAGAGGCGCCTCGCCAACCTCGAACTTCGCCTGCAGGCCAAAAGCCCGGAGCGGCTGCTGGCAATCGGTCGTCGTCGCCACCAACAGGCGCAAGAGCGGCTGCATGCATTGATCACCAAGCGCCAGGATCAGGCCAGCCATCGCCTCGCCATGCTGACTGCCCGCCTCGACGGCGTAAGCCCGCTCGCCACCCTGGGGCGCGGTTACTCCATCACCCGCACCCAGAGCGGCGACGTGATCAACCGCGCCGCTCAGGTGAACGCCGGGCAAACCCTGGTCACCACGCTCGCAGAGGGGCATCTGCAGGTGCGGGTAGAAGAAGTGCACAACCGATGACTAAAAACAGGGGCACTGAAAAGTGCCCCTGTTTTATCTCCCCCCTCTTTTTGACGCCAGCCTGTTACACCAGCGAGTGACGCACGGCTTCAGTCGAATTAACGGCTCTCCGAGTACCGTCCATCGGGTTGAGCTGCAAGAACTCGAACAAGCCCGCCTGCAGATTGACGTTCCAGAAACGCCCCGCCAGGGTCAACACAAGCGTGTCCTCCGTCAACGCTGCCAGCCCGTGCAACTGCCAAGCCTGAAACAGCGGCAGCAGATGGGCCCTCAGCGGCGCGGGCAGGCGATCCAGCGTCAACCTGCCGCTGTCGAGGGCACCGCGCAGCAGGCCGTCCATGGGAGCATTGGGGTTCTGCCCCATCACCATGCCAGGCGCTCGCACACCGTCTGCCAGCGCCTCGTGCCAGAGGGCCAGATCCCGGCCATACATGAGGCCATGGCCATGCACGTTGCCTCCGGCCCCCGCCCCGAAGGGAAGGATCTCGGCGCCGCGCTTGGCCATCTGGTTGTAGCGGCTCTGCTCGGCCTCATTGCGCCGCCAGTGGCTGCAGGAGAGCCGCTGCCAGCCGCCCTGCTCCAGCGTCTGGGCGCCGTAGGCATACATGGCGGCCCGTTGCTGACCATCGGCCGCCCAGCCCAGTTTGCCGCTCGCCTCGGCCCGCTCGAGGTTGGTACCCGCCATGGGGATGAGCTGATAGAGATCCACGCCGTGTACCCCGCTTGCCATCACATCCGCAATATCCTGGCGCCACACGGCATCATCCTGACCCGGCAGGCCAAAGATGAGATCCGCCACTATTACGGCCGCATCATCTTGGGTCAGCTCGCCGAGACGGGCCAGCAGGGTCTGCCTGTCATCGAAGCGGGCCGCCTGCTGGCGCACCCGGGTGTCAAAACTCTGTACCCCGAACGAGAAGCGGTTGAAGCCCCCCGCCAGCGCTGTCTGCCACTTGGCATCATCAAAACCGTTGAGGCGCCCTTCCAGGGTCACCTCGGCATCCAGGGTCAGTGGAAAGCGTTGAATCGCCCTGGCCAGCCTCGCCAGATCCTCGAGTGCCATGTCGGTCGGCGTGCCACCTCCCACATAGACAGCCGAAAAGGGTCTGCTTTGGGCCAAGGGAGTATCCGCTGCCCGGTTCAGGCTGTCGCACAAGGCGGCCATATAGCGGCTCATGCGCGCCGGATTGGCGCCATTTTCGAAGAAATTGCAGAAGCTGCAGCGCTTTCGGCAAAACGGAACATGGATGTAAAGCGCACGCTCATCGGCCTGGCTCCCTTGCTGCCACCAGGCTTGCCAGCCTGCATCGTCGAGGGAAAAGGGGCGAATGCCGCCCCGGCTGGCGTGGGCAGAGGTTTTGGCGCTGAAGGCAAACTTGAGAGGATCCGGCGTAGAGAGTCCGGTCATGGTCGGGGTCAGGTGTAATGTCATCGCTGGCTGGTTACCACATGGAAATAATGCAAATGATAACCACTATCAATTAATGCCCGGTTTGTGCTGGATCAAACCAATCTCATCCAGCTCACCTTTGCTACTCACTATTAACCTCTATCATGGATCCAGTTAACAGATAATTTACTCAAGATGAGGTAGGGTGTGCCGATAGAGAACCATCTCCCCCTTCCTGACGAGCGAGCGTGGGGAGAGTCGCCCACCATTGACGATCGCCCACCTGCGCATGGACCAGCTAACTATGCAAAACCTGTCACTAAACTGGAAAATTTTTCTCCCTCTCACCCTGGTCATCGGCTGTACCTTCGCCCTCAGTTTCGAACTCTCCGCCTGGTTGCAGCGAGATCTTGCCATCAGGCTGGCCGGTGAAAAAGTCGACAGTGCTGCCAACACCTACATGGATCAACTCAACGTTCTCATGATGACTGGCGGCATGGCCAATCGACAAATCGTGCAGACCAAGCTCAAGAGCGAGGCCGGGATAGTCGAGGCTCGTCTGATCCGCGCCCCCGCCGTGAGCGACCTGTTCGGACCCGGCCACCCGGATCAGAAGGTGCAGGACAGCCTGGATGAAAGAGCCATAGTCCAGGGAGAGACCATCCTCGAGCAGCAGGGCAACCAGCTCACCTTGATCAAACCCTTCAAGGCTTTCAAAGAGTATCGCGGCACCCAATGCACCACCTGCCATCAGGTGGCGGAAGGCACCGTCATGGGGGCAGTGCGGATCAGTTACGATCTCAGCCACACCTTTGGCGAGATCCGCCATAACAACCTGATCCTGAGCGGCAGCCTGGTGGTGGTGTTCGGGCTCGGTTTCGGGCTGCTGGCCTGGGTGCTGCAACACTACATCAAGCGACCTGTGCGCCACCTGCAACTGACCATGACCCGCATGGCCAAGGAGCGGGATCTCTCCCTCCCCCTGCTCAATCCGAGCCAGGATGAGCTGGGACAGATGACCCGCGCCGTCAGTGACATGGTGCAAGGTTTTCGCCACAGCCTGCAGGAGGTGGAGCACGCGACTCAGCAGCTCTATCAGGAGTCAAACCAGATCCGTCAGGTCGCCACCCAGACCGAAGGCTCGGCCCGCCAGCAGGAGGGCATGACGACCCAGGTCGCCGCCGCCGTCAGCGAATTGGCCGCCAGCTCCCACGAGGTGCGCGAGCATGCCCGCCACAGTGCCGAACTCTCCGCCCTCACCAACCAGGATGCCGCCAACACCAGCCGCCTCGCCCAGCACTCCATCACCGACATGGGGGAGATGTCGGCCGAAATTGAGCGGGTCGACCGGGTGATCCAGCAGCTCGACAGCCGCTGTCTGGCCGTCGATGGCGTGCTGGAGGTGATCAAGGGCATAGCGGATCAGACCAACTTGCTGGCGCTGAATGCCGCCATCGAGGCTGCTCGCGCCGGTGAACAGGGACGCGGTTTTGCGGTGGTCGCCGACGAAGTGCGGGCCCTGTCCAACCGCAGTCGCGCCGCCAGCGAGGAGATCTCCCAGATGATTGCCGCGCTGCAAAAAGAGGCACAGAGCGCCGTTGAGGTGATCGGGGATGCAAAATCCAAAGCAGATGAAAGCATTCACAAAACGGAAGCCACCCTGGCCGCCATGCAGAACATCATAGGTCGCATCGCCAGCATCAACGACCTCAACGCCCAGATGGCGCAATCTGCCGAGGAGCAGGACAGGGTTTGCAGCGAAGTGGACAGCTCGGTGAGCGACATTCGCAACACCTCCAACGACACCCTGGGTCAGGCCCACGCCGCCAATCTCGCCAGTATCCAGCTGGTAGAACAGTGCAAGAAGCTGGATCAGTTGCTCAAGACGTACCGCTGGTAAGACAGCTGTACTCAGCAAAAGCGCGACCATGAGGTCGCGCTTTTTAGTTTCTTGCTGTTTGCCTGCGGGGCCAGCCGCGGGCGGGCACAGATCAGCCTGCGTTGCGGGTAGCCACCGCATCCGCCAGATTGCGCAGCAGGACTTCGGTATCGGCCCAACCGATGCAGGCATCCGTGATGCTCTGACCGACGGTGAGCTCGCACCCTTCCACCAGATCCTGACGGCCTTCCACCAGATGGCTCTCCACCATGACGCCAAACACAGCCTTGCTGCCGGCACGCAGCTGACCGGCCACATCTTCGGCCACCAGCATCTGGTTCTTGAACTGCTTGCTGCTGTTGGCGTGGCTGAAGTCGATCATCACCTTTTGCGGCAGACCGGCCTTGTCCAGCCCCTTCACTACCTCGTCAACATGGGCGGCGCTGTAGTTCGGCTCGCGGCCACCGCGCAGAATGATGTGGCAATCCGGGTTGCCCCGGGTGGCGACGATGGCGGAGTGGCCATACTTGGTGACCGACAGGAAGTGGTGCGGCGCGCTGGCGGCACCGATGGCATCGATGGCCACCTTGATGGTGCCGTCGGTGCCATTCTTGAAACCCACAGGGCAGGAGAGACCGGAGGCCAGCTCACGGTGCACCTGGGATTCGGTGGTGCGGGCACCGATGGCACCCCAGCTCATCAGATCCGCCACGTATTGCGGGGTGATCATGTCGAGGAATTCGGAGGCGGTCGGCAGCCCCATGTCATTGAGATCCAGCAGCAGCTTGCGACCGATGCGCAGGCCGTCGTTGATCTTGCAGGTGTTGTCGAGGTAAGGGTCGTTGATCAGCCCCTTCCAGCCCACTGTGGTGCGGGGCTTCTCGAAGTAGACTCGCATCACGATTTCCAGCTGCCCCTTGAGCTCGTCACGCAAGGTCTTGAGACGCTTGCCATATTCCAGTGCCGCAAGCGGATCGTGGATTGAGCAGGGACCTATCACCACCAGCAGACGCGGATCTTCGCCGGTCAGGATCCGGTGAATGGCCTGACGGGATTCAAACACGGTAGATGAGGCTGTCTCGGTGGCCGGAAACTTCTCGAGCACCGCAACCGGGGGTAATAACTCTTTGATTTCACTGATACGAACGTCGTCGGTTTGATGCTGCATGACAAGGCTTCCTGCTAGATGACTGCGATAAAGAAACTTCAATCTAGCCCGCAGCAGAGACGGTGTAAATAGAAAATTACATCATCCATCAAGGAATTTTCTGAATGTGTCTTGCAAGTTTGGATAATGCTGCTAGCGCACTGTCTCAAAGCCGGACGAAAAGGCCAAATGCCTTGTGTGAAGAGATCCCTGAAAACATGCCTGAAAAAAAGCCCGCGCAAAGGCGGGCCTCAAGAGATCAAACAGCCTGACTGATGTCGGCAAGCTTGTCGAAGTAGTCCGGGAAGGTCTTGGAAGTACAACCCGGATCATTGATGGTGACGGCGGTATCGGACAGCGCCACCAGGGAGAAGCACATGGCGATGCGGTGATCGTTGTAGGTGTCGATCTCGGCGTGCTTGAGCTGGGTCGGCGGGGTCACGGTGATGAAGTCATGTCCCTCCTCCACCTCCACACCCAGCTTGCGCAGCTCGGTGGCCATGGCGTGCAGACGATCCGTCTCCTTCACCCGCCAGTTGTAGATGTTGCGAATGGAGGTGGGCCCCTCGGCAAACAGTGCCGCGACCGCTATGGTCATGGCCGCATCCGGAATATGGTTCATGTCCATGTCGACGCCGTGCAGCGGGCCTTGCTCTGCCTCGATGAAGTCGTCACCCCAGGTGATGCGGGCACCCATCTTCTCCAGCACGTCGGCGAAGTGGATATCGCCCTGAATGCTGTGCTTGCCGATGCCGGTCACCCGCACCTTGCCCTTGATGGCACCTGCCGCGAGGAAGTAAGAGGCGCTGGAAGCGTCCCCTTCCACCAGGAAGTCACCCGGACTGACATAACTCTGGTTGCCCTTGATGTAGAACAGCTTGTAGTTGTCGTGCTCGATGACCACACCGAACTGTTTCATGATGTGCAACGTGATGTCGATGTAGGGCTTGGAGACCAGCTCCCCCTTGATGTGGATACGGGTATCACCGGCCGCCATGGGCGCCGCCATCAAAAACGCCGTCAGGAACTGGCTGGAGACGGACCCATCGACGTGTACGTCACCGCCCCAGAGACCCTTGGCATCCACCACCAGCGGCGGATAACCATCTTTTTTCAGGTACTGGATATGGGCACCTGCTTCACGCAAGGCATCCACCAGATGGCCGATGGGACGCTCCTCCATCCTGGGTTCACCACCCAGCATGTATTCACCGGATCCCAGACACAGGGCCGCACAGAGGGGACGCATGGCAGTACCGGCATTGCCGAGGAACAGATTGACCGGTGCCGATACCGCAAAGCTGCGACCCAGACCGTGCACTGTGCACTCTGTCTTGTCGGCGGAAAGCTTGTACTTGACCCCGAGCTGGGTCAGCGCCGCCAGCATATGACGAATATCATCGCTGTCGAGCAGATTGGTCAGCCGGGTGGTGCCACGGGCAAGGGCCGCCAGCAACAAAGCCCGATTGGATACGCTCTTGGAGCCGGGCAGATTGACCTCACCGGCCACACGAGAAATGGGTTCCAAACGCAACGAATTCATAGACTTCCTGTACTATCTCAATTAAATCACCTGACCGGACGTTAGCAGCCCGCGCCTTGCTCGGCAAGACCGCGCGTGGCACAAAAGCGGGCCAGACTCGCGGCCGATCAGGATCCACTGAAAAAACAGACGCCGGGGAGTCCCCGGCGCCTGCAATCGGGGAAAAACGCCTCAGCCGTGGCGCTTGGCAAAGCCATCCATAAAGCTCACCAGGGCCTTGACCCCTTCCAGCGGCATGGCGTTATAGAGGCTGGCGCGCATGCCACCGACGATGCGGTGCCCTTTCAGGGCCAACAGACCGGCGGCTTCGGACTCGGCCAGGAACTGCTTGTCCAGGGCGTCATTTTTCAGCTGGAAAGGTATGTTCATACGGGAACGGCAGCTGACATCCACCTTGTTGCCGTAGAAGCTGGAATCGTCGAGGTAGCCGTAGAGGAAATCGGCCTTCGCCTTGTTGCGCGCGGCCATCGCCTCGAGCCCGCCCTGTTCTTTGAGCCACTCGAACACCAGACCGGCCAGATACCAGGCGTAGGTGGGCGGGGTGTTGAACATGGAGTCGTTCTTGGCAGTGAGCTGGTAGTCAAAAATCGAGGGCACGTCGGCTCTCGCCTGGTTCAGCAGATCGTCACGTACGATGGCGATGGCCAGCCCTGACGGGCCTATGTTCTTCTGGGCTCCGGCGTAGATGACCCCAAAACGGCTCACATCCATGGGACGGGAGAGGATGGTAGAGGAGAGATCGGCGACCAGGGGCACATCGCCGGTGGCCGGGATGTCGAACATCTCTATGCCATCAATGGTTTCGTTCGGGCAGTAGTGCACATAGGCTGCATCGGCGCGAAACGCCGGGCTCTGCAGCAACTGGGAGATCCCCTGCTCGTTCTTGGCAACCCCTTGCACCGTCTGGATATCACCATACTTGCGGGCTTCATCCACGGCACTCTGGGACCAGACACCGGTCAGCAGGAAGTCAGCCTTCTTGTTCGCGCCTCCCAGCAGATTCATGGGTACGGCGGAGAACTGGCCGCGACCACCACCGTGCATGAAGAGCACCTTGTAGTTGTCCGGCACCGCCAGCAAGTCGCGCAGATCGGCTTCGGCCTTCTCGGCGACCGCCATATAAGGCTTGCCGCGATGGGACAGCTCCATGACCGAGGCTCCCAGCCCCTGAAAATTACAAAATTCGCGCTGGGCGCGCTCCATGACTTCAACCGGCAACATGGCTGGGCCGGCGCAGAAGTTGTAAATCTGTTTGCTCATGACGCTTTCCGTGAGTGGATGAGAGTAATCGATGACTTGTCTGGTTTTACACAAGAGCCGCCCCGGGATCAAAGGCTTTTTGGGAGCTGGCTCAAGCTTTTGTCACCCGGGTCAAGTCGGGCTGCCATCGAAAAAGCCCTGAACGGGTCAGGGCTTGCGGGGAATGTGCATGGAAATGGGGCTTTGCACACATCCAAAGCAGCAAGCCCCCATTGCAGACAAGATCAGAGTTTGGCGGTGAGCTCGGGCAGCAGGGTGAACAGATCCCCCACCAGACCGTAGTCAGCCACCTGGAAAATGGGGGCCTCGCTGTCCTTGTTGATGGCCACTATCACCTTCGACTCCTTCATGCCCGCCAGATGCTGGATGGCCCCCGAGATGCCGACCGCGATATAGAGCTCGGGAGCGACCACCTTGCCGGTCTGACCCACCTGCAGATCGTTGGCCACAAAACCGGCGTCAACGGCGGCGCGCGAGGCCCCCACCGCCCCGCCCAGCTTGTCGGCCAGTGCCTCGATCAGGGCAAACTGCGCCTTGGAGCCAAGGGCCCGTCCGCCGGAGACCACGACCCGTGCAGCCGCGAGTTCCGGCCTGACGGACAACACGGCGCGGCGCTCGACCAGACGGATACGACATGCCACATCGGCCACCTGCAGCCGCTCAACCGCAGCCTGCCCAGTCCCGAACTCGGCTTTGGCAAAGGCGGTCGGCCTGATGGTCAGCACCTTGATGGGGGCCGAGCTCGCCACCCTGGCAATGGCGTTGCCCGCATAGATGGGGCGCAGGAAGGTATCGCCACTCTCTATGCCAATCACCTCGGAGAGCATCTCCATCCCGAGCCGTGCCGCTACCCGGGGCAACATATCCTTGCCCTGGGTGCTCGCCGCCATCAGGCAGTGCTGATAGTCCCGTGCAATATCAGACAGCAGGGGATCGACGCCGTCGTTCAACCCTTCCGCCAACATGGGATGCTCGGCCAGCAGCACCCTGTCCACTCCTTGCAGGCTGGCACCCTGCTCGCCCGCCTCGGTCAGTCCCTGGCCCAGCAGCAACAGATGCACCTCGCCGCCGAGCTGGCCCGCTGCCGTGACCAGTTGGGCCACATTGTCGGCAAGCTTGCCCTGATGATGTTCAGCAATAACCAGTACGCTCATGGCTGCACCTTATCGTTAGCGACTCTTTCCACCGCGCCAGCCCTTATCCCAGCCAGGGGGCGACACCCGATATGTTCCATCATGACCAGGATGCTCATGGCAGCACCTTGGCTTCGTTCCTGAGTTTATCCAGCAATTCGTCCACAGAGCCGACCTTGATGCCGGCACTGCGCACGGCTGGCGCCATCACACCGAGCAGCCGGGTGTGGCCGGCAGGTTCGACGCCAAGGGTCGCGAAGGGGGGACTCTCGAGTGGCTTGCGCTTGGCTTTCATGATGTTGGGAAGCGATGCAAAGCGGGGCTCGTTCAGGCGCAGATCCACCGTCACCACGGCAGGCAAGGGCATGCCGAGGGTCTCCAGGCCGCCGTCGATTTCGCGGGTCACCTGCAACTCCCCCTCCACCAGCTTGATGGCAGAGACAAAGGTGGCCAGCGGCCAGTCGGTGAGGGCCGAGAGCATCTGGCCCACCTGGTTGTTGTCAGAATCGATGGACTGCTTGCCGAGCAGCACCAGTGATGGCTGCTCCTGCTCACACACCTTTTGCAGGGCGCGAGCAACCGTCAGCGGAGTGAGCGTCTCATCGGTCACATAGTGAAGGGCCCGATCCGCCCCCAGCGCCAGGGCATGGCGCAGCTGCTCGGCGGCCGCCTCAGGTCCGAAGGTCACCACCACCAGCTCGCTTGCGATACCGGCTTCCCGCAGCCGAACTCCTTCCTCCACCGCGATTTCACAGAACGGGTTGATACCCATCTTCACATTGGCAAGCTCCACGTTGGAGCCGTCTCCCTTCACCCGGATCTTGACGTTGTAGTCGACTACCCGTTTGATCGCGACCAGCAGCTTCATGACGCGCATCCCTCGCTTTTCTTGAGTGAATCCATTGACGAACCCTCGCATTTTTTTGCTTACAATTACTTTACGTTTACGTAAACTACCAGCACTACCCTAGGCCAAGTCGAGCGCAGAGGCAAGATGGAACGCGAAGCAATGGAATTTGATGTCGTCATCGTCGGTGGCGGCCCCGCAGGACTCAGTGCAGCCATCGCCCTGAAGCAGCACAATGCCGATCTCTCGGTCTGCGTGCTGGAAAAAGGAGCGGAAATCGGCGCCCATCTGCTCTCTGGCGCCCTGTTCGATCCCGTCGCCCTCAAGGAGCTGTTGCCGGACAGCTGGCAGCAGGCGCCCCTTGGCATCCCCGTCAACGATGATCAGGTTCATCTGTTGCAAAATGCACGTCGCGCCCTGCAACTGCCCCACTGGGCCGTGCCGCCGCGCATGCACAACGATGGCAGCCATATTCTGAGCCTGGGCAACCTCTGCCGCTGGCTCGGTCAACAGGCCGAGCAGCTGGGAGTCGAAATATACCCGGGTTTTACCGCAAGCGAGCTCATCATGGAAGCGGGACGGGTGCGGGGTGTGATCACCGGCGATCTCGGGCTGGACAGAGCGGGCAATCCCAAATCGGATCACGTGCCCGGCATGGCGCTCCATGGTCGCTACACCCTGTTTGCCGAAGGTGCCCGCGGCCATCTGGGCAAGCAGTTAATCGCCGAGTTCAATCTGGAAAACAGCGCCCAGCCCCAGCATTACGCCATCGGTTTCAAGGAGCTGTGGCAAGTCCCCCCTGGCCAGGCCAAACCGGGCCAGGTGCTGCACGGCAGCGGCTGGCCACTGGCCGGGCTGCGCACCGGCAAGAGCCAGGGCGGCTTCTACCTCTATCATATGGATGGCAATCAGGTGGCGGTCGGGCTGATTGTCGATCTCAACTACAGCAACCCCTGGCTCAGCCCGTTCGACGAGTTCCAGCGCCTCAAGCACCATCCCCTCATCGCACAGACTCTGCTGGGGGGCGAGCGCATCAGCTACGGCGCCCGCGCCATCACCAAGGGCGGCTGGCACTCCCTGCCCCGCATGCACTTCCCCGGTGGTCTCTTGATCGGCTGCGACGCCGGCACCCTGGATTTTTCCCGCATCAAGGGTATCCACACCGCCATGAAGTCGGGGATGCTGGCGGCGAAAACCGTCGCCATGACGCTGCGCGGCGGTGATGAGGGTGGCCGGGATCTGGCCGAGTATCAGGATGCGCTGCAACAAAGCTGGCTGGGGCAGGAGCTCAAAACCGCCCGCAACTTTGGGGCGGCCCTGCATCGTTGGGGCCCCTGGCTCGGCGGCGCCTTCAACTGGCTGGAGCAGCGGGGTGCCTCCTTCCCTCTGCTGGACTCTATCACCCTGTTGGACAAGGAGCCTGACTACCGTCAGCTGCGCATGGCCAGCCGTTGTCAGCCCATCAGCTATCCCAAACCGGACGGCAAACTCAGCTTTGACAAGCTCTCTTCTGTTTATCTCGCCAACACCAGCCACGATGAGGATCAGCCCTGCCACCTCACGTTGCAGGACGCGAGTATCCCAGTGACGGTCAACCTGCCCACCTGGGCCGAGCCCGCCCAGCGCTACTGCCCGGCCGGGGTGTTCGAGATAGTGGAGAGCGAGAGCCAGCCTTACTTGCAGATCAACGCGGCCAACTGCATTCACTGCAAGACCTGCGACATCAAGGATCCGAGCCAAAACATCATCTGGACACCACCGCAGGGAGGGTCAGGACCCAACTATCCCAATATGTGACGGGTGGGAGCATTGCGATCACAGAGCTACCAGACCGTCTGAACACCACCGCAGGGAGGGTCAGGACCCAACTATCCCAATAGGTGATGCCTGTCCCCCCGAGTGGGCACTTTGCACAATACGGCAGTGAACAGGCAGTCACTTTCGCGGCCGGATCCGCTGATCCGACCTCGCTGTTTTTTTGAGCGAACAGGCTGAACCTAGGATGAATAGGCCCTGACAAGCGCTCCCCGCCCCTGTATAGTTCGCCGCATTCAGGTTTTCCATCGGCCCGTTTCGCTTATCCACGGGATCGCTTTCTACGCGATCTAAGGCCGCATGACCTGTGCAACCATCCCTGATGACCCACGACTTTTTAAGGGGGGACAGATGATCACCGCCTACATTCTCAATAACAAGGTACTGGACATAGTCACGCTCGGGCCTGACGACATACTGCCTGACAACACCGTCTGGCTGGATGCCTACAAGCCGGACACGGCGGAGCGAGAATGGTTGACCGGCCTGTTTCTGGAAGAGGTCCCCGACAAGGAAGAGCTGGACGACATCGAAGCATCCGCCCGCTTTTACTGGGATACCGATGGTCTGCACATTCACTCCCTGTTTCCCCAGCGGATCGGTCGTGACACCAAGGGTGTCCACGTCTCCTTTACCCTGCGCAACAACCTGCTGATCAGCATCCGCGAGGATGACATCGGCCTGGTGCGCCTGCTGCGCCACTACATGCGCCAAGACAGGCTGGAAGTGGAGGATGCCCTCGACATACTGCTGGAAGTGCAGAACCTCAAGGTGGAGTACCTCTCGGATCTCATCGAAGACGGTTACAAGACCCTGGAAAACACCGCCGATCAAATCTTCGAGCCGGATCAGATCAATCCCATGCTCAAGGAGTTGATGGCGCAGGAAGAGGCCAACGGCCAGATCCGTCTCTCCCTGCACGATACCCGCCGCGCCCTGCGCTTTCTCAAACGCAGCCTGCGCCAGCGCATGACGGGCGAGCAGAACAAGTGGATCGACGAGATGCTGCACGACGTAGAGTCCCTCTTGCCCCACACCCAGTTCCTGTTCGACAAGATCAACTTCCAGCTGGAGGCCTCCATGGGGGTCACCAATCTGGAGCAGAACAAGGTGATCAAGATCTTCTCGGTGGCCGCCGTAATTTTCCTGCCGCCCACCCTGATCGCCAGCATCTACGGCATGAACTTCGGTCGTATGCCGGAGCTGGCCTGGGAGTATGGCTATCCCATGTCGCTGGTGCTGATGGTGATGTCATCCCTCGGCACAGGCCTCTTCTTCAAGCGCAAGGGCTGGCTGTAACGCCGCCAGAAAGTGCGATAAAAAGAGACGATGGATTGGGGGGCACTGGCCCCCCGATTAATTCGTGTCACCCGGCACGCCTTGCAAAGGGCGCCACTCTGCCCCATATCCTCTTCATCATTTGCACAACCCAGGCGATAACGGGCGACCATGACCCTCTACCCCGAACACAGATATGACGATCACGGCCAGTTGCGCCCTCCCCTCTGGTTTTGGCCCATCGCCCTCTTGCTGACCCGCTCGGTCTGGCTGTTTCTGATGGCCGGGGTCACCCGCGAGAGCGGCAGCGAGATCCTGACCCTCTTCTATCCGGACAAGATCAGCCTCTACATCAGCCTGCTGACCGACGTGCCCGCCATGCTGGCACTGCTCGCCTTTGGCGGCACCTATCAGCAGACTGACAGCGTGCGCGCCTGGCTCAGACGCCACAGCCGCGGCCTCTTGCTCTGCTCCACCATCAGCGGCCTGGTGATGCAGCTGCACAGCCTCAACCTGCAGAAATGGTCGTTCAGCTGGCCCACCGCCCTGGTGCTGATCGGCAGCCTCTGGGCACTCTGGTATCTGCTGCGCAGCCGCCAGATCCGCGAATACGCGGCCGATCAACCTCACTGAGCATGCAGGGGTCACTCATTGACGAGTGACTCGGATCTGCAGGGTCTGGCGATCGCTCTGAGAACTGTGGCCTCCCTGCAACTGGGTACCCAGGCTGCTCCCTTGCCCGGCCGAATTGGTGGATAACTCCCCTACAGTCAGCCACTGACCCGGGGCACCGCTCACCTCGGTGGCGCTCTGCCCCGTGGTGAGGGTGCCTTGCTCCAGTCTGGCCTGCTCGCTGCTGAGCGCTATCTGCACCCTGTCCCCTATCAGGGTAGCGGTGGCGTAGAGACCGTTGATGAGCGGTATCAAGCCCACCACCTGACCACCGCGCCACTGATAGAAGGTGACCGGCTGGTAGGAGCCCATCTGCAGCAACACGGGCCGCCCCGACAGGCCGCGCACCTGCCAGCTGTCGTTCTGGCTGCGCTGGTATTGCCGGGCATTGCCCTCAAGCATCCATTGTCGTTTGGCCGCATCACCACCGATACCAGCCTCTATATGCTGACCGCTTGAGGCACCATCCACCCGCCATTCGACAAGCAGGCTCTGGGGCGGCTGGTTGAGTTTGGCCAGGGTCGCGTCGGCCTCCTGCAACTGGGCCGCACTGCCGCTCAGCACCAGCTGGTTGCCCATGGCACTCACCCCGAGGTCCGGGTAGATCTCCTTGAGGGTCTGCACCATGGCCTCGGCCTCGAATACCGGGATCACCTTGACCTCGGCCCGCAGCGGCAGGCACCAGAGCCCCCACAGCAACAAGATCCCGCTCCAACACCACCTTTTCATCTCTCTCTCCTGTCCGGAAGCCCGGCTCACCGCCTCTGCCAGTCTGGCTATCACCATCATGATCCATCTGCCTCGCTTTTCAATGACTTTGCACCCCAGGGGCAATGGCGGCATGGGCCGGAGCGCCCCCCTTGGCAGCCTGCGAGCGGAAAGGATGGAGATAGATTAAATAACACAAATAAAAATGATTACCATTTGTTGTCACACAAAAATCGCTCGGATACAATTCGGACTCATTTTTTCGAGCCCACTTCTGATGAAGCCAGCAAACGCCGTCACCAATACCCCTGCTGCCATCCATCTGGCGATGCTGATCAACATGCTCTCCATGGGCAGCATGATGATGGTGATGCCCCTTGGGCCGGATCTGGTCATCAGCCTCAGCATGCAACCGGAGCAAACCGGTTATTTCAGTGGCGGCGCTACCCTTGGCGCGGCCCTGATGGGCCTCATCGCCGCCCCCTGGCTCGATCGCGTCAACCGCAAACCCGCCCTGCTGGTACTGCTGACCCTGCGCTTCTTGCTGCTGATGGCTTGCGCCCTGGTCCAGAACAGCCAGCAGCTGCTGATGCTGTTCATACTGTCCGGCTGCGTGGCCGGGCCCCTTTCCGCCATCCTGATGGCCGCCGTGCTGGACCTTGTTCCTCCGGCCGAGCGGGGCCGCCGCCTCGCCTATGTGGGGATGGCGTTCTCGCTGGCCGCCATCCTGATAGTACCTATTGCCCTCATCCTGGCCCAGTGGCTCGGCTGGCAGAGCCCCTTCCTGCTGTTCGGTGCTGGCGGCCTGCTGCTGGCGCTGCTGTGCGCCCTGCTGCTGCCCTCCCTGCCGGTCACCCGTTCTCCCCAGGGTAGCGGGCTGCGCCAGCTGCTGGGATCGCCGCTCTGCCAGGGCGCCCTGCTCATTCTCTCTTTGCAGATGTTCGGTCATTTCCTGCTGATCCCGCATTTTGCCAACTACTTCCAGTTCAACCTCGCCTTCCCCCGCGAGCAGATCGCCGCACTCTACCTGTGTGGCGGCCTTGCCAGCATGGCGACCATGCGGCTGTGCGGTGGCTGGATCGATAAGGGCCGGTCGCTGGCCGCCATTCTGATCACCAGCCTGTTGCTGGCCCTGATCACCCTGCTCGGCTTCGCCGCCCCCGTTGGCGTGCCCGTCTATCTGTTGTTTACCCTCTTCATGGCGCTGAGCTCGGCACGATCCAGCACCACACTCGCCATCACGGCAGCCATTCCGGCCCCCCATCAGCGCGCCGCCTTCATGTCTTTTCAGGGCACAGTGACCAATGTGGCGGCGGGTCTCGGCAGCCTGATCTCGGCCAGGTATCTCTTCTCGGACAGCACTGGTGCCCTGCACGGCTTTGCAGGGCTTGCCTGGATCAATATTGCCTGCAGCCTGCTGGCCTGTGGTGGCGTCTGGCTCCTGCTCAAGGGACTGGCGCAGACAAGGAATAACAATAACCCCGCGTCTGGTACGGCCAGACAGGGAAGTCAGTGAGCCACCGGCCCCAGAGCCGGACCCCATAACCTCTGTTTTATTCATGGAGTTTTGACTATGCAGTTGCAGCCTGGCGTATTTCGCTTGAACCCGATTTTGCTCTCCCTCGGTCTGTTTGCCCTGCCGGGCCTGGCCCAGGCCGAGTTGCCCAAAGCCAACGAGACCATGGTGGTCACCGCCACCCAGACCAAGCACACGGAACTGTCCGCCCCGGCCAGCGTCTCTGTTGTGACCCGCGCCGATCTGGACAAGATGAACGCCAACAACATAGGCGATGCCCTCAAGCATGTCCCGGGTGTCAACATCATAGGCACCAACCCCACAGGTCGCAGCGAGATCAAGATCCGCGGCATGGGCGGCGACTACACACTGCTGCTGATCAACGGCAAACGGGTCAACGCCCGCGAGACCCTGGGCAGCTCCTTTGGCAATGACTTCGACTTGAGCTCCATCCCCATGGCGGCCATAGAGCGCATCGAAGTGATCCGTGGCCCCGTCTCCTCCCTGTACGGTGCCGATGCCTTGGGCGGCGTGGTCAACGTGATCCTGCGCCAGGCCAAGGAGAAGACGGAAGCGGCCTTCGGCTACACCCACTCCATGCCCACCAAGGGCGACGGTGGCGATGCCAACCAGGGCAGCGCCTTTGTCTCCGGTGCCCTCATCGACAACAAGCTGCTGGGCAGCGTGGTGGTGGAAGGCTACCAGCGTGACCGCTGGCACAGCGATCAGTCCAACAACCTGGATGCCGATGCGCTGGAAAAACGGGAAGTGGTCAATGTGCTCTCCAGCCTGAAATGGCTGGTCAGTGACAACCAGGACATCGATTTCGATCTGGGCTACAACCAGAACGACATGGACAGCTACTTCAACAACGTGCCCCGTGCCCCGACCGCACCGGCCACCCCGCACAACGTGCAAAAACTCGATCGCCTGAGCCTGGGGCTGACCCACAACGGCCGTTGGGAACACTTCGACAGCCGCGCCCGCTACTACTTCGAGCAGACGGATCTGATGGATGACTCCCAGCTCAATGGCGGCGCCGCCGATGTCACCCAGACCAACCACACGGTCGATGGCCAGCTGAGCGGCTATCTGGGGGATCACCTGCTGACCTCGGGTGCCGAGATGCGCAAGACCGAGCTGGAGCACAGCCGCAGCATCACCAACGGCAGCGTGGATGCGAGCCAGAGCGCCCTCTATCTGCAGGACGAATTCAGCCTGGGGGATCTGGCGCTGACCCTCTCCGGCCGCCTCGACCACCACGAAACCTATGGCAACGAGTTCAGCCCGCGCGCCTATGCGCTCTACAAACTGAGCGACGAGTGGGTGATCAAGGGTGGCGCCGGCAAGGCGTTCAAAGCACCGACCCTGGCCCAGTCCAGCGAAGGCTTCGCCACCACCGCCTGCCGTGGCGCCTGCAAGGTGGTCGGCAACCCGAACCTGAAACCGGAAACCGCCGTCAGCTATGAGCTGGGCACCGCCTACGAGAGTGAGCGTTTCGGCGCAGGTGTGACCGGCTTCCACAACGACATCGAAGATCTGATCCAGAGCGATCAGTGGGGCCCGGGCTACCGTCCGACCGTCATGACCTACCTCAACGTCAAGAAGGCACGGGTGAAAGGGCTGGAGCTGACCGGCTGGGTCGATGTACTGGACAACGTCAAGCTGACCGGCAACTGGAGCCTGCTGGATTCCCAAGACAAGAGCACGGGCGACGATCTGGCCAAGACCCCGGATCACACCGGCAACCTCAGCCTGGATTGGCAAGCCACCGAGATCGTCAGCACCAACCTGGCCTGGCAATACGTGGGCAGCCAGTTCATCAAGGTGCCGATGCACAACTCCCAGGCGCTCAAGTCCAAGCACTATCAGACCCTGGACCTCAACACCAACTGGAAAGTCACGCCGGCGCTCGACTTCAAACTCGGCATCACCAACCTGACCAACACCCAGCGTGACCAGGTCGCCACCGACGCCGACTTCATTCTGGAAGGTCGCACCGTCTATGCCGGGGTGAATTACAAGCTGTAATCCCCCGTTCGGGAGCCCAAGCGGGCTCCCTTTTTCCGTTTTTATCGCCTCGACAATAAGGAGTATCCGGGTGCTCAGACACCAAACACAGCTGTTCTGGCTGGGAGTTGTTCTCCTGTTCATGCTGATCTGTCTGTCACTGGCCACGGGGGCCGGTGTCTATGGTGGCCGCGAGGTCGCCGGATTTTTGCTGGGCGATCCCGCCCTCATGGCCGACGAAAAGCTCGCCATGATCATTCATACCCTGCGTCTGCCCCGCACCCTGTGTGCCCTGGTGGTGGGCGTCTGTCTCGCGCTGGCGGCATCCATGCTGCAAAGCGCCACCCGCAATCCACTGGCCGAGCCCGGCCTGCTCGGCGTCAACGCCGGCGCCGTCTTCGCCCTGGTGATAGGGCTGACCTATTTTGGCGTTGAATCGGCCTACGGTTATCTGCTCTGGTCCGGCATGGGTGCCCTGCTTGGCAACCTCATAGTTCTGGGCCTGGGCCTGATGGTGGGTCGCTCCAATCCGCTCAAGCTCATCCTGGTGGGGGTCGCCCTCTCCGCCACCTTTGGCGGCCTCTCCAACTTCCTGCTGCTCTCCAACAAGGTGGTGCTGGAGCAGTTCCGCTTCTGGAACCTGGGGTCTCTGGCGGCCTCGGATCTCGACGCCGTGCTCACCGTGGTGCCCTTCGCCCTGGCCGGTCTGCTGCTGACCCTGGCGCTCTGCCGCCAGCTCACCCTGATGCAGATGGGAGACAACCAGGCCCAGGCCCTCGGCATACGGCCGACCCGGGTGCGGATCGGTGTGCTGCTGGCCGCCACCCTGTTTACTGCCTGTGCCATTGCCATCGCCGGCCCCATCGGCTTCGTCGGCTTTCTGGCCGCCTACTGCGCCCGTCTGGTGGAGCCGGTGCGCCTCGCCATCCAGGTGCGTTTCTCCGCCCTGTTTGGTGTGCTGTTCCTGCTCGGTGCCGACATACTGGCCCGCTGGCTGATCCAGCCGTTCGAGCTGCCCAACGGCGTGATCCTGGCGCTGATCGGTGCCCCCGTGCTCATCATGGTGGTGCGCAGCGGCGGCTTCCGCTCCCTGCTGGCCGTCAAATAAGGTCGCCCTGCCTCATGAACAATCCAATGAACACATCGCTGAACGCTTCTCTCCCCTCCGGCACCCTCTGCCTGCGACTGGGTGAACGCACCCTGCTGCTGCACCGCCGCGCCTGGCTTATCACGCTGGGGTTGGTGCTCACACTGGCGTTGCTCTCCCTGCTGGCGCTGACCCTGGGCTCAAGCAAACTCACCATGCTGGGGGTAGTGCAAACCCTGCTTGGCGAGGGGAGCCGGCTCGATGAGGTGACTGTCTTCAAGATCAGGCTGCCGCGCATCGTCGCCGTCTTGGTGGCAGGCGCCGCCATGGGCCTCTCCGGCTGCCTGGTGCAGACCCTCATTCGCAACCGCCTCGCCACCCCGGACATGATAGGGGTCAACGAGGGGGCGTCGCTGGCCATCATCGCCTTCTCCCTCTACCTCACTCTCGGCAGCTGGCCATGGTGGGCCGCGCCCCTTGGTGCCCTGTTTGCCGCCGTCGTGCTCTATGCCCTGTGCAACAAGCCGGGGGAGCAGGGCTATCTGTTCGTGGTGATCGGTATCGGCGTCTCCGAGCTGATGAACGCCATCGGCCAGTTCGTCATGTCCACCCAGTCGCTGGTGCACCTCACCAGCCTCTACCTGTGGAACATGGGCAACTTCGTCGGCCAGGGCTACGGCACAGTGGTGCCTGTGGGGATCCTGATCCTGCTGGTCTGCCCCTGGATCATTTATCTCTCCCGCGCCCTGGGCGTGCTGCGTCTGGGCCCTGTCACCGCACAGAGCCTGGGGGTGAACGTCAACCGGGTGCAGCTCGGCGTGCTGGCCCAAGCCATCGTAGTGGCGGCCCTTGGCACCGCCATCGGCGGTCCTGTGGTGTTCATCGCCATGGCGGCCCCCATACTCGCCTCCTGGATGAGCCGGGATCGCATAGTGCCGCTGTGGATTGCCGCCCTGTGTGGCGCCCTGCTGCTGCTGGCGAGCGACACCCTGGTGCGAGTGCTGGCCAGCCCCCATGAGGTCGCCACCGGCATCATGACCCGTATTCTTGGCGGCATACTGCTGCTGTTTATTCTGATCAAAGACAGACAGAGAACCGACTGATGACCCTCACCCTAAATCGCCTCCACTTCGGCTATCAGCAAAAGCCCGTCTTCAACGACATCTCCTTCACCATTCCCAAGGGCAAGCTGGTCGGCATCGTCGGCCCCAATGGCGGCGGCAAATCCACCCTGCTCAAGCTGCTGGCCGGCCAGGAGCAACCCCAATCCGGTGAGATACTGCTCAAGGGCAAACCGCTGGAGAGTTACGGCATGAAGGCGCTGGCCCGGGAGCTTGCCTACCTGCCCCAGCGCCCCTTGGTGCCCGCCGGCATTCAGGTCGAGCAGCTGGTGCAGTACGGCCGCCATCCCCATCAGGGCTGGTTCAATCAGTGGAGTGAAGAGGATGCCCGCATGGTGCGCTGGGCCTGCGAGCGGATGCAGCTTGGCGACATCTTGCAACAGAGCGCCAGCTCCCTCTCCGGCGGCCAGGCCCAGCGAGTGTGGCTGGCCATGGTGCTGGCCCAGGATGCTGACATCATCTTGCTGGATGAACCCACCAGCGCGCTGGATATCGGCCACCAGACGGAAGTGATGGAGGCCATCCACCAGATCACCGCCGAGGGCAAGACAGTGCTCATCGTCATCCACGATCTCGCCACCGCCGCTCGCTACTGCGACGAGCTGATCGCCATTGGCGAGGGCAAGATCCAGGCCATGGGCCCGGCTCGCGAGGTGGTAACCAAGCCCCTCATCGACCGCCTCTACCAGACGGACGTGGACATACTGCACGCCCCCGTCGATGGCGCCCCCATCATAGTGCCGCGCCGCCGCCCACAGGCCTTTGCCATGCAGCAGCAAGCCTGAACACAGGATAAAAATCTATGGTCAGCCTGAACTTTGCAAGGCCAGATTGATGATGAGTACTGAAAGCGCAGGCTTGCTCTAATCTATCCGAATTCTTGGTGGGCTATCATGCCCGATCCATGATGTGAGCCGCGCCTGAGGGACCTCAAAAAAACCGTCAGTCTTGAAGACTATTTTTTATGTTAGGTTTACCCTCAGGCCCTTGGGCCAGCTGTCGTCATCATTTTCTGAACATCGCAAAAGCAGGCGTGTTACTTCATGTCGCCGGGGAACCTCGGCGATATGTTACTTACCTTCAGGCAGCATTGGGGGGCGGACGATACTCCTCCCCCTTCACCAGCACTGCCCATACGATCCATGCCAGCTTGTTGACCAACGCACAGGCCACCACATTAGAAGGCTGTCGTGTCATCAACTGCTGCGTCCACTGCGCCAGCGCACTTTGCCATTTGGCAGCCTTCACCCTCCTGCCCGTCTCTTCCCTCTTTTCAGTGAAGCGAAAAGCCGCAACGGGCGCCATCGACTGGCCACCAGAGCACAGGCACAGCGCACTCGGTTCCCTCTCCCGCAAGGGAGGACCAGGGTGAGGCAAAGCCTGTGTATCGCTCGCGGCAAGCCGCCAGATAGCAGCAGGGGCAGAAGAGTACTACTCCCCTGCCCCTGCGGCATATCAACAACACTGTGGACCGGATAACGGCTTGGCTGACCTGGGTTCAACTCGCCCAGGTGATGATGTGATCGATCCACTCACCGGCATGAGCTTCGTGTATCACCTTGCCGCGCACCGACTGACCCGCCTGATGCATGGCGGAGCGACTGCCGGTGATCAGCGGATGCCATTCGGGCAGGGTTTGCCCCTCGGCCAGCAACCGGTAGGCACAGGTCGAGGGCAGCCAGTCATACTCGGCAATCTTGTCGAATGTGATCTGCAGGCAATCAGGCTCTTTCTGGAAGCGGTTGCCGTAATCGGAACACTGGCAGGTCTTGGTATTGAGCAGATCGCAGGCCACATTGGTGAACACCAGTTCGTCGGTGTCCTCGTCAATGAGCTTGTTCAGGCAGCACTTGCCGCAGCCGTCACACAGGGACTCCCACTCCGTCATGGTCATCTGCTGCAGGGTCTTTTCCTGCCAAAAAGGAGTTGGCTGCATTTTCTCGACTTGCTGCATGGAGGGGCTCGCTAAATAGACCAGTAAAGCGCGTGGTTATACGCCTTATGGCCCGATTTTTCAAGGTTGGCAACGGTCTGCGGTAAGCGTTGGGCTTCGCAGGCTCAGCCACAACCTAAAAAGCAGAAAATAATGTAGGTTGGTTCGAAGTGAAGCCTAACGTTTATCAGCCATAAAAAATGCCGCCCATTGGGCGGCATTTTTCTATCAGAAATAACAGGCTAACTAACTTACCAGCCGGTTACTTCACGCAGAGCCTTGCCGATATCGGCAAGGGAACGCACGGTTTTCACGCCGGCATCTTCCAGGGCGGCAAATTTCTCTGCTGCCGTGCCCTTGCCACCGGCGATGATGGCGCCCGCATGACCCATGCGCTTGCCAGCCGGGGCTGTGACGCCTGCTATGTAGGAGACCACCGGCTTGGTGACGTGGGCCTTGATGTAGGCCGCCGCTTCTTCCTCGGCGCTGCCGCCGATCTCGCCGATCATCACGATGGCTTCGGTCTTGGGATCGTTCTGGAACATCTCCAGAATGTCGATGAAGTTGGAACCCGGGATGGGGTCACCACCGATACCGACACAGGTGGACTGGCCGAAGCCCTCGTCCGTGGTCTGCTTGACCGCTTCGTAGGTCAGGGTGCCTGAGCGGGAGACGATACCCACCTTGCCCGGCTTGTGAATGTGGCCCGGCATGATACCGATCTTGCACTCACCCGGGGTGATCACACCCGGGCAGTTCGGACCAATCATGCGCACGCCGGTTTCCTGCAGCTTCACCTTGACCTCGAGCATGTCCAGGGTCGGGATGCCTTCGGTGATGGTGACGATGAGCTTGATGCCCGCATCGATGGCTTCCAGGATGGCGTCTTTGCAGAAGGGTGCGGGCACATAGATGACGGAAGCGGTGGCGCCTGTGGTTTCAACCGCATCACGCACGGTGTTGAACACCGGCAGGCCCAGGTGGGTGGTGCCACCCTTGCCTGGCGACACGCCGCCGACCATCTGGGTACCGTAAGCAATCGCCTGTTCGGAGTGGAAGGTACCCTGACCGCCGGTAAAGCCCTGGCAGATCACCTTGGTGTCTTTGTTGATCAGAACGCTCATTATTTGGCCTCCGCTGCTTTAACCACTTGCTGAGCTGCGTCAGTCAGACTCGTTGCGGCGATGATATTGAGGCCGCTGTCGGCCAGTTTACGAGCACCCAGTTCGGCGTTGTTGCCTTCCAGACGCACTACCACGGGCACTTTGACCCCCACTTCCTTGACCGCGCCGATAATGCCTTCCGCGATCATGTCGCAGCGCACTATGCCGCCGAAAATGTTGACCAGTACGGCCTGCACCTTGCTGTCGGAGAGGATGATCTTGAACGCCTCGGTTACACGCTCCTTGGTAGCGCCGCCGCCGACGTCCAGGAAGTTGGCCGGTGAGCCGCCGTGCAGATTGACGATGTCCATGGTGCCCATGGCCAGACCCGCGCCGTTGACCATGCAGCCGATGTTGCCATCGAGCGCCACATAGTTCAGCTCCCACTGAGCGGCATGCGCTTCACGGGGGTCATCCTGGGAGGGATCGTGCATCTCGCGCAGCTTGGGCTGGCGATACAGGGCGTTGGCATCGATGTTGATCTTGCCATCCAGGCAGTGCAGGTTGCCCTGAGTCGTGATCACCAGCGGGTTGATTTCCAGCAGCGCGAAGTCGCAATCCAGGAACATCTGGCCCAGACCCATGAAGATCTTGGTGAACTGCTTGATCTGATCGCCGACCAGACCCAGCTTGAAGGCCAGCTCGCGGGCCTGATAGGCCTGCGGGCCCACCAGGGGATCGATGGCGGCCTTGTGAATGAGTTCCGGGGTTTCGTGGGCAATCTTTTCAATATCCACGCCACCTTCGGTAGAGGCCATGAAGACCACGCGACGGCTGCCACGATCGACCACGGCGCCCAGATAGAGCTCCTTGGCGATGTCGGTGCAGGATTCCACCAGGATCTTGGTCACCGGCTGACCGTTGGCGTCAGTCTGATAGGTCACCAGGTTCTTGCCGAGCCAGTTCTGGGCAAAAGCGCGGATCTCGTCCTTGCTCTTGGCCAGCTTGACACCGCCCGCTTTACCGCGGCCACCGGCGTGGACCTGGCACTTGACGACCCAGGTGGTGCCGCCAATTTTATCGGCCGCTTCGGCCGCTTCCTGCGGGGTTGCACAGGCATAACCTTCGGAGACCGGCAGGCCATACTCGGCAAACAGCTTTTTTGCCTGATATTCATGCAGATTCATAGATGCTCTATCCGTGTTGTAGGTATTTCCGTCCGGGGCTCGTGTTTCTCAATCCCCTGTGAAGGGGGCCTCAAGGGCCCCTTGTTATCTTTCTAATTCGCTCAGAATTTTGCTGATTGCCTAGACATCCAGCAACAGACGGGTCGGGTCTTCCAGCAGCTCCTTGATGGAGACCAGGAAGCCCACCGACTCACGACCGTCGACGATGCGGTGATCATAAGAGAGGGCCAGGTACATCATCGGCAGGATCTCGACCTTGCCGTCCACCGCCATGGGTCTGTCCTGGATCTTGTGCATACCCAGGATGGCGCTCTGGGGCGGGTTGATGATGGGGGTGGACATCAGGGAGCCAAACACACCACCGTTGGTGATGGTGAAGTTGCCGCCAGTCAGTTCATCCACGGTCAGCTTGCCGTCACGGCCCTTGCCAGCCAAGTCTTTGATGGCCTTCTCGATGTCGGCCAGGCTCATGTTGTCGCAATCGCGCAGCACAGGGGTCACCAACCCGCGGGGGGTAGAAACGGCGATGCTGACGTCGAAATAGTTGTGGTAAACGATGTCGTCACCGTCCAGCCCGGCGTTCACTTCCGGGTAGCGTTTCAGAGACTCCACCACAGCCTTGACGTAGAAGGACATGAAGCCGAGCTTGATGCCGTGCTTCTTCTCGAAGATCTCGCCGTACTGCTTGCGCAGCTTCATGATGGGCGCCATGTTGATCTCGTTGAAGGTGGTCAGCATGGCAGTGGTGTTTTTGGCTTCCAGCAGACGCTCGGCAATGCGCTTGCGCAGACGAGTCATGGGCACGCGCTTCTCGGTGCGACCCACCAGTGGCGCTACCGCTGCCACGGGCGCAGCAGCGACCGGCGCGGCGGCAGGTTTGTTGCCACCCTTGATGAAGGCTTCCACGTCTTCCTTAGTGACGCGACCGCCCTTGCCGGTGCCGGTCAGTTTGGCAACGTCGATGGCGTGCTCGGCCACCAGACGGCGAACGGAGGGGCTCAAGCCATCTGCGCCGTCGTCGGCAACCGCTTCCACCGGCTTCTCTTTGGTCTCTTCACCGGCCACGGGAGCCGGCTTGAGCATGGCGATCAGCTGGCGGGACAACACGGTCGCCCCTTCCGCTTGCAGGATATCACCCAGAATACCGGCTTCCGGCGCGGGGACTTCCAGCACGACTTTATCGGTTTCGATGTCAACCAGTACTTCGTCACGGGCAACCAGATCACCCGGTTTCTTGTGCCAGGTGGCGATGGTGGCGTCCGCCACTGATTCCGGCAGGTCCGGTACCTTGATCTCGATAGTCATGTAATCAGTTCCTTGTTACTTCTTGTTCAGGGCTTAGGCCAGAGTAAGGGCGTCTTCCACCAGGGCTTTCTGCTGCTTGGTATGGACCGACATATAACCGACGGCGGGTGAGGCCGAGGCCGGGCGACCGGCATAACGCAGACGGGCACCGCTTGGCAGCACGCCATCGTAGTGATGACGGGTGCAGTACCAGGCGCCCTGGTTCTGCGGCTCTTCCTGACACCAGACGAAATCGGTGACATGGGCGTAATCGGCCAGAATGGCGCGCACTTCCGCTTCAGGGAAGGGATAGAGCTGTTCGATACGCACCAGCGCCACGTCCTGCTGTTCGGCCTTGCGACGGGCATCGAGCAAGTCGTAGTAAACCTTGCCGGAGCAGAACACCACGCGCTTGACCCCTTTGGGATCCAGGGCATCGATCTCGCCTATGGCATTCTGGAAGGTGCCTTCGGCCAGCTCTTCGAGCTTGCTCACCGCCAGCGGATGGCGCAGCAGGGATTTGGGCGACATCACGATCAGCGGACGGCGCATGGGGCGCACCACCTGACGACGCAGCATGTGGAATACCTGAGCCGGGTTGGATGGTACGCACACCTGCATGTTGTGCTCTGCGCACATCTGCAGATAACGTTCCAGCCGCGCGGAGGAGTGCTCAGGCCCCTGCCCCTCGTAACCGTGGGGCAGCAGCATGGTCAGACCGCACATACGGCCCCACTTCTGCTCACCGGAGGAGAGGAACTGGTCGATCACCACCTGGGCTCCGTTGGCAAAGTCGCCAAACTGGGCTTCCCAGATGGTGAGACCGGCCGGCTCGGCGCTGGCATAACCGTATTCAAAGGCCAGTACCGCCTCTTCGGACAAGACGGAGTCGAAGACTTCGAATGGACCCTGTTCATCGTGGATATTGCACAGCGGCGTGTAGGTGCTGGCATCGTTCTGGTTGTGCAGCACGGCGTGGCGGTGGAAGAAAGTACCACGGCCGGAATCCTGACCCGTGATGCGGATGCGGGCACCCTTGTCCACCAGGGTGGCGTAAGCCAGGGTCTCGGCAAAGCCCCAATCCAGCAGCTTCTCGCCAGCCGCCATCAGACGGCGGTCTTCGTAAATCTTCTCGACCTGACGCTGCAGCGTGTGGGCGGCCGGGTACTGGCTGATGCGCTCACCCAGTGACTTGAGGTGATCCATCGCCACAGTGCTGTCATAGTGCATGGCCCAGTCGTGACCCAGGTACGGGGTCCAGTCGACGGAATGCAGCTCCATCGGACGCCACTCCTTGACCACGCGCTCCCCCTTGTCCAGGGCATCGCGATAGTCGTTGACCTGGGTGGTGGCCAGCTCCTGGCTGATGCTGCCTTCGGCTACCAGCTGATCGGCGTAGATCTTGCGCGGAGTCGGGTGCTGCTTGATCTTCTGGTACATCAAGGGCTGGGTCGCGCTCGGCTCGTCCGCCTCGTTGTGACCGTGACGACGGTAGCAGACCAGCTCGATCACCACGTCGCGCTTGAAGGTATTGCGGTAATCCAGCGCAATCTGGGTCACCAGCACCACGGCTTCCGGATCGTCACCGTTGACGTGCAGCACGGGGGCCTGCACCGCCTTGGCGATGTCGGTGCAATATTCGGTGGAGCGCACGTCACGCATGTTGGAGGTGGTGAAACCGACCTGGTTGTTGATGACGATGCGCACAGTCCCGCCCACGCCATAGGCACGGGTCTGGGACATGTTGAAAGTCTCGGCAACCACACCCTGACCGGCGATGGCCGAATCACCGTGAATGGTGATGGGCAGAACGCTGGAGCCATCCTTGTCGCCACGTCTGTCCATCCGCGCACGGACGGAACCGATGACAACCGGGTTGACGATCTCGAGGTGAGACGGGTTGAAGGCGAGCGCCAGGTGAACGTTGCCGCCCGGGGTGGCGAAATCGGAGGAGAAGCCCATGTGGTACTTCACATCCCCTGTGCCCCAGGACTCGCCATGCTTGCCGGCGAACTCGTCGAACAGCTCTTGTGCCCGCTTGCCAAGCACGTTGATCAGCACGTTCAGGCGGCCACGGTGGGCCATGCCGATGACGGCCTCTTTGCAACCCTGCTCACCGGCGCGACGGATCAACTCCTTGAGCATGGGCACCATGGCATCGCCCCCTTCCAGGGAGAAACGCTTGGCACCGGGGAACTTGGCACCCAGGTATTTTTCCAGCCCTTCGGCAGCGGTCAGGCTCTCGAGAAAACGGGTCTTCTCTTCGAGGCTGTAGTTGCCCTTGGCCTCGATGGATTCGAGTCTGTCCTGCAGCCAGCGTTTCTCCTCGGTAGAGGTGAGGTGCATGTAATCGGCACCTATGCTGCTGCAGTAGGTTTTCTTGAGCGAGGCGTAGAGATCGGAGAGCACCATGGTCTCGCGACCGATGGCATAGGAGCCGACATTGAAGGTGGCCTCCATGTCTGCGCCCTGCAGATTGTGGAAAGCAGGATCCAGTTCGGCAACGGTTTCACGGGTCCAGAGACCAAGGGGATCCAGATTGGCATTCTGGTGACCGCGGAAACGGAAGGCGTTGATCAGTTGCAGCACGCGCACCTGTTTCGCATCCACTTGCGGATCGGAGACGGGGGCACTGTAACGGGAGGGATCCTTGGCCAGACGACGGAAATAATCGCGGACTCGGGAGTGAGGTTGTTCAACCGCGTGGCCATTGACCTGGGGCAGCTCGCTAAACAGGCTGCGCCACTCTTCGGCTACGGATTCAGGGTCTTCCAGGAAGGATTCGTACAAATCCTCAATATAGCTTGCATTCGCACCAGCCAGGTGAGATGACTCCAACCAGGCCTTCATCACGCCGTTATGCATTTCTATCCCTTGTACATCTTGTTCACTGCAGCGCAGCTTGTAGGGTTTAAATAGCCATCCAGCCATGGGGTCGGATGGCTATCCAGAGGTCGGGCCTGGCGCGTGACGCCCTGGCCCTGATACTAAACAGCCCGATTGAGCAGCATCGACTTGATCTGACCGATGGCTTTGGTCGGGTTCAAGCCCTTGGGACAGACGTTCACGCAGTTCATGATGCCGTGGCAACGGAACACGCTGAAGGCGTCATCCAGGTTACCAAGTCGTTCGGTGGCGGCGGTGTCGCGGCTGTCAGCCAACCAGCGGTAGGCTGCGAGCAGACCGGCCGGGCCGATGAACTTGTCCGGGTTCCACCAGAAGGAGGGGCAAGAGGTGGAGCAGCAAGCACAGAGAATACACTCGTACAGGCCATCCAGCTTGGCGCGCTCTTCGGGGGATTGCAGGTGCTCACGCACGGGCGGCAATTTTTCATCGTTGATGAGGAAGGGTTTGACCTTCTCCCACTGGGTGTAGAACTGGGTCATGTCGATCACCAGATCGCGTATCACCGGCAGGCCAGGCAAGGGGCGGATAACGACGTTATTGCCCTTCTTCAGCAGATCGGAGAGCGGGGTGATGCAGGCAAGACCATTCTTGCCATTCATGTTGAGACCGTCTGATCCACAGACTCCTTCGCGGCATGAGCGGCGGAAGGCGAGAGTGGGATCCAGCTCTTTCAACTGGATCAGTGCATCGAGCACCATCATGTCGGAACCTTCAGGAATATCAAGACGATATTCCTTCATATAGGGGACGTTATCAACATCCGGATTGTATCTGTAGACAGAGAATGTGACGTTCATGTTGTTTGGCTCCGCAATCGTTAAGTCCGCACCTTGGAGAAGAGAGATGGGAATGCCTCCCACCTCTTCACAGACCGGCGAATGTAGCGATACGCCGATAATGTGCCCTTCATGGTGCTTGTCTCCACCATCGGTCAGTAAGTCCGCACCTTGGGTGGGAATGCCTCGCGTGTTTTCGGAGACATGTTGACAGCGCGACGGGTCATGGACTCTGTGTCCGGATGATAGAGGCTGTGGCACAGCCAACCCTCATCGTCGCGATCCGGGAAATCGAAGCGACTGTGAGCACCACGACTCTCGGTACGGAAGTTGGCCGCCACCGCGGTGGCGAACGCCGTCTCCATCAGGTTGTCCAGCTCCAGGCACTCGATGCGCTGGGTGTTGAACTCCTTGGAGGTGTCATCCAGACGGGCATTCTTCAGACGCTCGCGGATAAGCTTGAGCTCGGCCAGCCCTTCGGCCATGGCGTCACCTTCACGGAATACGGAGAAGTTGTTCTGCATGCAGGTCTGCAGGTCCTTGCGGATCTGGACCGGGTCTTCCCCATCGCGGGTGTTTTCCCAGCGATTGAAGCGGGCCATGGCAGCGTCGATGTCAGATTCGCTGGCATCGCGACCGTGATCCATCTCGCCCAGGGTATTGACCAGGTGCATACCGGCCGCGCGACCAAACACCACCAGATCCAGCAGAGAGTTGCCGCCGAGGCGGTTGGCACCGTGCACGGAGACGCAGGCTATCTCCCCTACCGCAAACAAACCGACCACAGGAACGTCATTGCCGTCTTTATCCTGGGCCAGACACTGGCCGTTCACGTTGGTCGGCACGCCGCCCATCATGTAGTGGCAGGTCGGGATAATCGGGATGGGCTCTTTGACCGGATCCACGTGGGCGAAGGTGCGAGAGAGCTCGCAGATCCCTGGCAGACGGGATTCCAGCACCTCTTTGCCGAGGTGATCCAGCTTGAGCTTGATGTGCGGGCCCCAGGGACCATCGCAACCACGGCCTTCGCGGATTTCGATCATGATGGAACGAGCCACCACATCGCGACCGGCCAGGTCCTTGGCGTTCGGCGCGTAACGCTCCATGAAGCGCTCGCCATCCTTGTTCAACAGATAGCCGCCTTCACCGCGACACCCTTCGGTCACCAGTACCCCTGCCCCGGCAATGCCGGTCGGGTGGAACTGCCAGAACTCCATGTCCTGTACGCCAACGCCAGCGCGCAGCGCCATGCCGACACCGTCACCGGTGTTGATGTGGGCATTGGTAGTGGACTGGTAGATGCGACCGGCGCCGCCGGTGGCAAGCACTGTGGCCTTGGCCTTGAAGTAGACGACTTCGCCGCTCTCCATGTCGATGGCGGTACAGCCAACGATGTGACCATCCTGGTTTTTCACCAGATCCAGCGCATACCACTCGGAGAAAACGGTGGTCTTGCTCTTGACGTTCTGTTGATAGAGGGTGTGCAGCAGGGCGTGGCCGGTACGGTCAGCAGCAGCCGCAGTACGGGCCGCCTGCTCGCCACCAAAATTCTTGGACTGGCCGCCAAACGGACGCTGGTAAACGGAGCCGTTGTCGAAGCGGGAGAAGGGCAAGCCCATGTTCTCCAGCTCATAGATGGCCTCGGGGCCTGTCTTGCACATGTATTCGATCGCTTCCTGGTCACCGATGTAATCGGAGCCTTTGACGGTGTCATACATGTGCCATTGCCAGTTGTCATCGTGGGCATTGCCCAGCGCAACCGTGATCCCGCCCTGGGCGGAAACAGTATGAGAACGGGTCGGGAAGACCTTGGACAACAGAGCGCAGCTCTTGCCGGATTGGGCAATCTGCAGCGCGGCGCGCATACCGGCACCACCGGCACCAATCACGACCGCATCAAATTCACGAGTTGGAATAGTCACCTTACACACCCCACAGCACGACGAAACCAGTCATCAGATAGACAAACAGCACCACGACCAGCGCAAATTGCAGTGCGCCACGCAGTCCCACCGGCTTGATATAGTCAGTCAGCACCTGCCACAGACCAATCCAGGCGTGGATCAGTACGCACAGCAGGGTCAACAGGGTGAATACCTTGGTGAAAGTTTTGGCGAAAAAGCCGGTCCATACCTCGTAGCTGATGTCATTGAAGGCGACAAAACCAACCAGATAGAGGACGTAAGCCGTCATGATGAGGGCGGTGGCGCGGATCAGGATGTAATCATGAACACCGCTGCGCCCGAATGTTGCAGAATTGGTTACCATACCAGTACCCCCGCCAATAACGCCAAAATCGCGGTGATCACGAAGGCCACACGGGCACTCTGATTACCGGATTCCAGCTCTTCCCAATAGCCCATGTCCATGACCAGGTGACGCAGACCGCCCACAATGTGGTAAGCCAGCGCAGTCAGGATCCCCCACAACACGAATTTGACCAGGAAGTTGTCCATGATGGACACCACTGTTTCAAATCCTTCGGGAGAGGCGAGTGAAGTACCAAGCATCCACAGCAAGATAGAGAGCGCCACAAAGGTGATCACCCCTGAGACACGATGCAAGATGGAAGCGATGGCGGTGACAGGAAAGCTGATCGTCTGTAGGTCGAGGTTTACAGGTCTCTGTTTATTTTTCACGGCTTTGCCCACTCAGCTCCATTGAGCACGTTAGTTATTGTTTTTACACGCTTATGAGGGCACGGAGTGGCATTTGTTAGGTTTTTGTTACCAAAACAACTCGGGAAAGCCAAAAATAACATTTTCAATATCACATCCGGCTTTGCGAAAGCGTTTCAAACACCGACAGCCATCACCCACGAGGCGCAGTATATCGGCGGGCTTAACCAATGACAATCAATTAGCTACAAAGAAAACTCAAAACCGTAAACCAGATCTCACAACTCATTTAACAAATCATTAATGATCATCCAGCAAAATTGACAACGACCCTGAACTCTGTTTCAAATAAGGCGCTCCAGCCGCCCTGGTACGGGTCAGAACCTTTGCCAGCGTCATCAAACTCGTAATAAAGTAGAGCTGGAACCAATTATAAAAGAGCAAAGGAGACGTGCTATGGCTGATAAGATAGCCACCCTACATCTGCCCGGTAAAGACCCGGTAGAACTACCGATCCTGTCAGGGACTGTCGGACCCGACGTGATTGATGTCAGAAAATTGGGCGCGCAAGGGTACTTCACCTTTGACCCCGGATTTATGGCAACCGGTGCTTGTAAATCATCCATTACCTATATCGACGGCGATCAGGGTGTCTTGCTGCACCGTGGTTACCCCATCGCCCAGTTGGCCACCCAGGCCAGCTACCTCGAAGTCTGCTATATCCTGCTGTACGGCGAGGCACCCACCAAGGCGCAGTACACGGAATTCGATCGTCTGGTCACCCGCCATACCATGGTGCACGAACAGATCGCCTTCTTCTTCCGCGGCTTCCGTCGTGACTCCCACCCCATGGCCATCATGTGCGGCGTGGTCAGTGCGCTGTCTGCCTTCTATCACGATGCGCTCGACATCAACAATGAAGAGCATCGCGAGATCTGTGCCTTCCGTCTGCTCTCCAAGATGCCGACCCTGGCCGCCATGTGCTACAAGTACTCCATCGGTCAGCCGTTCATGCAGCCGCGTAACGCCCTCTCCTATGCCGGCAACTTCCTGCACATGATGTTTGGCGTGCCGACCGAAGAGTACAAGGTCAATCCCATCGTCGAACGCGCCATGGACCGCATCTTTACCCTGCATGCGGATCACGAGCAAAACGCCTCCACCTCCACAGTGCGTCTGGCCGGCTCCTCCGGTGCCAACCCGTTTGCCTGTATTGCCGCCGGGATCGCCTCCCTGTGGGGTCCGGCCCACGGTGGTGCCAACGAAGCTTGCCTCAAGATGCTCGAAGAGATCGGCTCGGTGGAACGCATTCCCGAGTACATCGCCAAGGCCAAGGACAAGAACGATCCCTTCCGTCTGATGGGTTTCGGTCACCGTGTCTACAAGAACCACGATCCCCGTGCCCAGGTGATGCGTCAGACCTGTCACGAAGTGCTGGAAGAGCTGCAGATCAAGGATCCGCTGCTGGAAGTGGCCATGGAGCTGGAACGCATTGCGCTGTCCGACCCCTACTTCATCGAGAAGAAGCTCTACCCGAACGTGGACTTCTACTCCGGCATCATCATGAAGGCCATCGGCATCCCCATGTCCATGTTCACCGTGATCTTCGCCATCTCCCGTACCATCGGCTGGATTGCCCACTGGAACGAAATGCACTCGGATCCGGATCAGAAGATCGGTCGTCCGCGTCAGCTCTATACAGGGCAGGCACTGCGGGAATTCACTCCTATCGATCAGCGCTGATGCCCTGAGTCGACATGGTTTGTTACCAAGGCGGTCATTGACCGCCTTTTTATTTGCCGCTCTAATGCCCCTTTTCGATCAAAAGGAGTCCATCATGAGACCACTCTTCCTTAGTGCCGCCCTGCTGCTCACCGCTTGCCAGAGCGCCCCCGCCCCGTCACAAGGGGAAACCCTCTACATCAACAGCCAGCTGATTGACTGTGTCGGTGTCGGCCCCATGCAGTGCATGCAGGTTCGCAGCGATGAACAGCAAGCCTGGAGCCTCTTCTACCAACAGATTGAAGGATTTCAGTTTGAACCCGGCTACCGGTATCGCTTGACCGTCAGCAAGGAGCAGCTCACCGATGTACCGGCGGATGCCCCCTCCCTGCGTTATCGCCTGATCAACATCGTCAGCAAGCAGGCAGCCCGATAAAAGGCTTGCCATCAAAGGCATCGTTTGGAAATGATTGTTCAGTTCCTGGCCGCATTCTGATAGGCTGGCAAACGCACACATTAATTAATCAGCGTACCCAGGCAGTGATGCCCTCTCACTATGATCACGATCCGTACCACCAGGGCCAACGACTGGCCCACTATCATGGCCATTCAGGACGAGTGCTATCAGCAGCTGGATCCTGAGCCCCTCGAGGTCATGAGCAACAAGGCCGACCTGGCTCCCGACTGCTGCTGGGTGGCCGAATATCAGGGCAAGGTGCTGGGTTACCTGCTTTGCCATCCCTGGCAAGCCCACCAGCCACCGTCCCTGTCGGTACGGATGCAGACCCTGGCGGGAAACGACGAGTTCTATCTGCACGATCTGGCCGTCTCAAAGCAGGCGCGCGGCAAGGGCGTTGGCCAGCTGCTGCTGGAGACCGCCCTTACCTTTGCCAGTGAGGAAGGTTATGAACATGTGGGTCTGGTAGCGGTACAGGGCGCGGCTCGCTTCTGGCACAAACAGGGCTTTGTCCCTGCCGCTACACCCAAACCACTGAACGAATATGGTGAAGGCGCCGTTTACATGCGGCGGCCCCTGCCAGATCCTGCTTGAGGGTTACCCCGCTGCCAATAAAAAAGGCGCCTTTCGGCGCCTTTTTTCACATCATCGATTCATCAAGCCTTGAACTTGCTGAATACCAGTGATGCGTTGGTACCGCCAAAGCCGAAGCTGTTGGACATGACGGTATTGAGATCGGCCGCTTCGTACTCGCGTACTATGGGCAGACCTTCGGCCTTCTCGTCCAGAGTCTCGATGTTGATGCTGGGGGCGATAAAGCCATGTTCCATCATCAGCAGGGAGTAGACAGCTTCATGCACGCCAGCAGCGCCCAGCGCATGGCCAGTCATCGCCTTGGTGGCGGAGATCTTGGGGCCCTGGGTGCCAAACAGGGTCTGGATGGCTTCCAGCTCCTTGGTATCACCGACCGGGGTAGAGGTGCCGTGGGTGTTGATGTAATCCACCTTGCCAACACCCTGCATCGCCATCTTCATGCAACGCACGGCGCCTTCACCGCTCGGAGCGACCATGTCGTAGCCATCGGAGGTGGCACCGTAACCGGTCAGCTCGGCATAGATGTGAGCACCACGGGCCAGGGCGTGTTCCAGCTCCTCGACCACCAGAATGCCGCCGCCACCGGAAATAACGAAACCATCGCGGTCGGCGTCATAGGTACGGGACGCTTTTTCCGGGGTGTCGTTGTACTTGGTGGACAGGGCGCCCATGGCGTCGAACTGTATGGTGGAGGACCAATCCAGCTCTTCACCGCCGCCGGCGAAGACCACATCCTGCTTGCCCAGCTGGATCAGTTCCATGGCATGACCGATGCAGTGCGCAGAGGTAGCACAGGCGGAACTGATGGAGTAGTTGACACCCTTGATCTTGAACGGAGTGGCCAGACAAGCGGAGGTGGTGGAAGACATGGTACGCGGCACCATGTAGGGACCCACCCGCTTGACGCCTTTTTCACGGGCGATATCGCAGGACTCCGAGGTGTTCTTGCCGGAGGCACCACCGGAACCGACCACCAGGCCGGTACGCTCGTTGGAGACCTGATCTTCCTGCAGACCGGCATCATCAATGGCCTGTTGCATGGAGAGATAGGCATAGGCCGCAGCGTCACCCATGAAACGCATGACTTTACGGTCGATCAGTTCAGACGGCTCGAGTTTGATGTTACCCCAGACACGGCTGCGCAGGTTGTGCTGCTCGAACTGCTCGGAATAGGTGATGCCGGATTTACCTGCTTTCAGGGAGGCCAGCACTTCTTCCTTGTTGTTGCCGATACTGGAGATGACGCCGATACCGGTGATCACTGCTCTTCTCATTAATTCATCTCGTCTGGAAAAACTGGCGCCAAGTCTACCCGCTTTCGGCTGCCAAACTGGTCTGCTTTCACGTAGAATGCCCGCGTTCTTATGACGCGAGCAGAGGGAAACGTGAGTCAAACATCCTTACATCATGCCCGATTGGACTGGAATGAAGCGGGAACTCCAGTCTCCAGTGACTTCGGGGATGTGTACTTTTCCAATGATAACGGTCTAAGTGAAACCCGCTACGTCTTTTTGCAGCAAAATGGGTTGCCAGCGCGATTTTCGCACCACAATAGTGACAGTTTCGTGATAGGTGAAACAGGTTTCGGCACAGGCCTTAACTTTCTGGCGACAATGAAAGCCTTCCTGGAACAGGCACCCCAAACCGGCAACGGCGCCCGTTTGCACTTCATCAGTTTCGAAAAATTCCCCCTCACCCGTGACGATCTTCACAAGGCGCTGGCCGCCTGGCCCGAGCTTGCCCCCTTCAGCCAGGCACTCATAGCACAGTGGCCACTGCCCGTCCCTGGCTGCCATCGTCTGCACTTTGCGGGCGGCCGTATTCGGCTCGATCTCTGGCTGGGGGACATCAAGGAGATGCTGCCGCAAGTACCTCATGGTGAACAGGGGCTGGTGGATACCTGGTATCTGGATGGATTCGCACCGGCAAAAAATCCCGAGATGTGGACGCAAGACTTGTTCGACGGCCTGGCCCGCCTTGCTCGTCCCGGTGCAACCCTCTCCACCTTTACCAGCGCCGGCTTCGTGCGTCGTGGCCTGATTGCCGCCGGCTTTGCCATGAAGAAGGTCAAGGGCCATGGCAGCAAGTGGGCAATGTTGGCAGGCGAGCGGGTAGACAAGAGACCACAGCGCACCATTGCCCCCTGGTATGCCAGACCGGCGGGGCGAGGCGGCGAGGTAGTGATCATCGGCGGCGGCATCGCCTCTGCCATGACTGCGCTCTCTCTGGTAGAGCGGGGCCGCAAGGTCACTCTGCTTTGCGAGGACAATGAACTGGCCACCGGTGCCTCCGGCAATCGACAGGGGGCACTCTATCCCCTGCTCAACGGCGAGCACGATGCCTTGTCACGCTTTTATTCACTGGCCTTCGGCTATGCACGCCAACGGCTGCTGACCCTGGCCGAGCGCCATCCCATCGCCTTTGATTTATGCGGTGTGGTGCAACTTGGCTATGACGACAAATCCACCGCCAAGCTGGCCAAGATGCAACTGGGCCCCTTCCCGCCCGCGTTGATGCGCCCGCTGACGACCGTTGAAGCCGAACAGGAATGTGGTCTGCCCTCGGGTCATGCCGGGGTCAGCTATCCGCTGGGGGGCTGGCTCTGTCCGGCCGACCTCACCCGCGCAGCAATAAAGGAAGCGCTATCAAGCGGTCTGCTGCAAGTGGAGTACGATTGCCCTGTCACGGCTGTTCATGAGCAAGTGGATGGCTGGCTGGTTGCAAGCCGTGAGGGTCGTCAATGGCAGGCCCCCAATCTGGTAGTGGCTGCCGGTCATCAGTTGCCAGCCCTGATCCCCTTTGCCGAGCTGCCACTCTATCCGGTGCGCGGTCAAGTGAGCCATGTACCGACCACCGCAACCCTGAGCCAGCTCAAGACGGTGCTCTGTTACGATGGCTATCTCACGCCAGCCCATAATGCAGAACACTGCATCGGCGCCAGCTATGGCCGCAATCAGAGCACACAGGCATTCAGCACAGAAGAACAAGCTCAGAACCAGTCTCGACTGCAAGTCTGCCTGCCGGAACAGGCCTGGCCAGCAGAGGTGGATGTAAGCAGCAATGAGGCCAGAGTCGGCGTGCGCTGCGCCAGCCGGGATCACCTGCCGGTGGCAGGGCCAATCGCCAGGTTGGCAGGGTTGGCGGATCACTACGCCCAGCTTCAGCGTGATCAGCAAAACGCTGCACCACTGCCGCTTAATCCGGGCCTCTACGTGCTGGGGGCACTCGGTTCGCGGGGCCTGTGCTCGGCGCCTCTGTGCGGCGAACTGCTCGCCAGCGAGATCTGCGGCGATCCCTTGCCACTGGCCACCGACCTGCTGGAAGCGCTTCATCCTGCCCGCTACTGGATACGCAAACTGCTCAAGGGCAAGCCCCTCAATTAGCCCATTGGTGCAGCTGACGGCTTGGATACAATAAAAACGGGCTCCCCGATGGGAGCCCGTTTTATCGCTTGTCATGCATGTCGATGTGCTAGATGCCTTTGGGCCAGACCAGCCCAAGTTTGCGGCCATGATCGGTCTGCTGCTGCAACAGAGTGAAACGCTCACGGGAGCTGGCAAGCACCTCCTGCCCCTGTTGCCAAGCCTGATATTGCAAGGCGGCGCAATCACGCGCCACCGGCAGTTGTACCAACTTGATGCCTAGCAGGCTGACGCTCTCCAGCAATATGTCCTTGTGACGGCTCTCGTAGTCGAACATGGCCCCCACCAGCGCGTCCCACTTTTGCCGCTCGGCGGCGGAAGCTCTGGCCTTGTCCATCCAGTTCGGCACCATCACCTTGATGCGGGTCATGACCTTGACCTGTTCCAGCTCGCAGCGGCTCACCCCGGGGCGGGTCTGCAGTTGCCAGGAAAGTTGGTAACTGGCCATGCCGATATGGCCTCTGGCCTGGGCAGGCCCCTGTTTTGCTATCTGCCGGGCCACACTGGCGACATCCTGCCCAAAAACCCGATAAAACTGGAAATCCACCTTGATATCCGGCTCCACCTTGATGCCGGCATAATGCGACGTTTCGGCCCCGACCGTAGCAGCATGGAGCAAGAGTGCCACCATGAAAACTTTGCTGACCATGCCCATTTATGCTGCCTTGACCTCGTTGATGACTGGAGTGTTATTTTAATTAATAATCAACGTATTAATAGACGAAACAAGAGATTAACCGCGTTCCCGTCGGCAGTCATCTACTCCCGTCACAAAGACTATGTGCCAGCCAGACAAGTCGCAACCCCGCGTCCCCATTGATTTGCAAGCGAGATCACAAGTGATGACCAACATCATGGTGAGTTACCCCTTATTAGATAATAATCGCCGAGTTTTCTGTTGATGCTTTCCGCAATTGACCAGATTAACCACCAAGTTAACCCATGAAATGCATCCACCTTCATTTCGTACTCAGGAACTCACTCTATGATGGAACTCCTTATTGGTACCCTGGTCACCCTGACCGTGGGGCGCTACATCTTCAAGGGCTACTCGGCCACCGGGGTACTGCTCAGCGGCGGTTTGCTGCTGCTGACCATTACCGCCCTGATGGGCAAGACGGTGCTGCCCGCCAGCGTCACCTCCACCGGCCATGTCGCCACCGATATCTTCGAATATGTGCGCTTCCTGCTGGTGGATCGTGGCGGTGGCCTGGGCATGCTGATCATGGTGCTGTGCGGTTTTGCCGGCTACATGAGCCACATCGGCGCCAACACCATTTTGGTGAAGCTGGCCAGCAAGCCGCTCGGCATCATCAAATCCCCCTACATACTGCTGGTGGCCGCCTATCTGGTCGCCTGTGCCATGTCGCTGGCGGTGAGCTCTGCCACCGGTCTGGGCGTACTCTTGATGGCCACCCTGTTCCCGCTGATGGTCAACATGGGGATCTCCCGTGGCGCCGCAGCCGCTGTGTGTGCTTCTCCGGCCGCCATCATTCTGGCGCCCACCTCGGGTGACGTCGTGATGGCCGCCCAGGCCGCCAACATGGAGCTGCTCGACTTTGCCTTCAAGCTGACCCTGCCCATCTCGCTGGTGGCCATAGCCGCCATGGCGGTCGCCCACTTCTTCTGGCAGCGTTATCTGGACCAGAAATCGGGCGAGCACAACGAGCCTGTCGCACCGAGCGATCTCATCACGGATGCTCCCGGCTTCTACGCCATACTGCCGTTTACCCCCATCATCGGCGTGCTGCTGTTTGACGGCAAAGTGGGCCCCAAACTCGACATAGTGACCATCATCGTCATCTGTCTGGTGCTGGCTGCCTTGCTGGAGCTGGTGCGCAAGCGCAATGGCAAGGATCTGCTCGACGGTCTGCAGGTATGCTGGCGCAGCATGGCTGACGCCTTCGCCGGCGTGGTCATGCTGCTGGTGGGGGCCGGTGTATTTGCCCAGGGTCTGATGGGGCTGGGCTTCATCGCGAACCTCCTGGATCTGGCCCAGAGCTTTGGCACCGGCGGTATCGTCATCATGCTGGTACTGGTGGTCATCACCACACTGGCCGCCTTTACCACAGGCTCCGGCAATGCTCCCTTCTACGCCTTCGTGGAGCTGATCCCGCACCTGGCCACCAGCCTCGGCGTCAATCCCGCCTATCTGGTCATCCCTATGCTGCAAGCCTCCAACCTGGGTCGCACCATCTCGCCCGTCTCCGGCGTGGTGGTTGCCTGTGCGGGCATGGGCAACCTCTCCCCGTTCGAGGTGGTCAAACGCACCTCGGTACCGGTCGCCGTCGGCCTGGTGGTGGTGATCCTCGCCACCCAGATCATGGTTCCCGCCTGAGATCTGCGTGGGACCAACGGGATTCCCTGAGCAGGCTCCCGCTTGGTCCTTCTCTTCCCTTACTAGCCCGGCGTCCTGCCGGGCTAGTATCTTCCCCCGAGGTTGGAGTAGACTCGGTGCTCTTTTTCTCTAAGGAGGACCGAGATGAGTATTACGGTTCAACTTGCCCATTTCAGTGACTGCCACTCCCATTTCGATGGCGCCCCCATGCGCTTCTTCCCTGTTGGCGAGTCAGAATGGCGCACCCCGTGTGGCGGCTATGCCCGCATTCTTACCAGACTCACCGCCCTGCGCCAGCAGGCTGATGCGGCGGGCCAGACCTGCCTGTTCCTGCACGGTGGCGATACCTTTCAGGGGTCACTCTATTTCAACCGCTTCAAGGGACGGGCCAATGCCGACTTGCTGAGCCTGTTGCGACCCGATGCCATGGTGATCGGCAATCACGAGTTCGATCTGGGCAACGGTCCTCTGGTGGAATTTTTGCGCCAGCTCGATTTTCCCGTGCTGGCCGCCAACCTCGACAGCAGCCAGGAGCCGGCCGATACCCCGCTGCGCCTGCAGGGCCTGCCCATGCTTCATGATGCCAGCCGTCCCTGGCACAAACGCATCATAGACGGCGTCCCCTTTGCGCTGCTTGGCATCACGCTGCCGCAGATGGCCGCCATCGCCAATCCGGATCCCCATACCCGCTTTCATGGTATCGATGACACCCTGACCGCCGCGATCGGCGAGATCAAGGCTGCGGGCATCCATCACATTATTTTGCTTAGCCACCTGGGACGGGAGCAAGACAAGCGCCTTGCTGCCCGCTTTCCGGAACTGAGCCTCATCATTGGCGGCCATACCCACAGTCAACTGGGGGATCTCGCGCCCTTGGGGCTCGAGAGCGATGGCAGTTATCCGTTGATGGTGAACGACGTGGCTATCCTCCATGCCGCCCACAGTGCGCTCTGCCTGGGGGTATGCGAGCTGGAGTTTGATGCCCGCGGACGTGTGAGTCGCAGTCAAGGCCAACTGGAATGGTTGCCCTGGCAACCCTGGCCGTTTGCCTCAGAGCCCCCTGCCGGGCTGAACTTCTGCGAGCCGGCCCCCGAGCTCGAGCAGCATCTGGCCAAACGCTACCGGCCCGAGCTCGAGACCATGACCCAGCGCATCGTGACCCATCTCGCCGGGCCGCTCCATCATCAGCGCCTGCCCGATGCCAATCTGCCCGCCGGCAGCCAGGTTGCTCCGCTTGTGGCCCACGCCATGCTGATCGGTGCCCGCGAACAGGTTGGTCAGGTGGATTTCGCCCTGCACAATGCAGGGGGGGTGCGCTGCTCCCTGGAGCCGGGCCCCTTGAGCGAAGCAGACATCGCAGGTCGCCTGCTCCCGTTTGCCATCCCCCTCACCCTCTACCGGGTGCATGGCCATGAGCTGGCAGAGGCGCTGGAAGGCGCCATCGACAACGCCACCAACAACGGCGTGACGGGCAATGGTAACGGCAGCTTCCCCTACACAGCCGGGATGCGCTTCTGTTATCAGGCTGATCGTCCCAAGGGGGCCAGGATCACCCGTCTGGAGTGGGAAAGCGCGCCAGGCTGCTGGCAGCCAGTCGAGGCAGACGCCATCTATCGGGGAGTATCCAGTGCCTATACCGCCTCCGGCAAGGAGGGCTACACGGCGTTGGCTCGCACCCTGACCCAGCACAATCAGGAGCTCGGCATTACGCTGGCGGATGCCTTCATCCGCTGGGCCCGTTATCTGCCCGAACTCGCCCCCCTGCCGGAGCTGGTGGAGTATCACGGCCCTCACGCCATGCCGTGAGTCGGCGGGTAAGGGACTCACGTTACCGCTTCTCCTTCCTGTGTCAGAAAAAGTGCCGCTTTCTTGCCGGGAAGCGGCACTTTTGCAAATTATTTCAAGCACATTACCCTCGCCCATTGCATAGCGCAGTCAGGCTCGGCAAGATAGGCCCGCTTTCGAGACTTCCCAGCAGGAACAGGTCACCCATGAATCATGCCATCCGTTTTACCGCTCCTCGTGTCAATCCGGGCCTGAGGCCGCTAGTCATCCTGCTCACCGGTCTGCTGGCCTTGCTGTTTTGTCTGCGCAATCCGCTGTTTCATGGCATGGCCCCCGGTTTCGATGCCTCGTTGTTTGCGGTGATGGGCAAGATGTGGAGCGAAGGGGGCGTGCTCTATCGGGACATGATCGACATCAAGGGCCCCATGATCTTCGCCCTCGATGCGCTCGGTTATCATATGGGCGGTTTCTTCGGGATCTGGCTGCTGGAATGGGCGCTCTGCTGGCTCGGTCTGCTGGCCAGCTGGCAGGCATTCGCTCAGCTTGGCCTCTCCCTGCGCGCCCGCCTCGGCACCATGCTGGCAGTGCTGGCGCTCTACAGCACCCGCTATTACTACGGCAACATGACAGAGGACTGGACATTCCACCTGGCCCTCATCGCCCAGTGGGCCTTCATCACCATGCTGCTGGACAAACGCTTCAGCTGGGGCCCAGCCCTGGTGGCGGCGCTGACCTTTGCCATTGTGGCCTGGATGCGCACCAACAACGGCGCCTTCTGGGGCGCCTGGTATCTGGTGCTGTTCTGCCACTGGTGCCTGCGCGAACAGTGGCGCTGCGCCCTCGCCCTGCTCTTTTCCAGCCTGCTGGGTCTGGCCCTGATTGGCGGCCCCCTGTTCGCGTACTTCCAGCACCACAGCCTGCTGGCCGAATTCAAGTATTACGCCTTCGACATCTTCTTCGAGGGCAGCTACGGCACAGGCTTCTCGCCGGATGTGGGCAGCGTCGGCCTGCTGCGTACCGGCCTCATCATGCTGCTGCCCGCCTTCATCGTCCTGATGATGGGCCGGCGTCAGGAGTGGTATCTGCCCGCCCTGTGCGCCACCCTGTTTGGCGTGATCTTTACCCTGATTGCCAACTCTGTCTCCGGCCATGTGTTTGATCACTACGACGTTCTCTATCTGCCGCTGGCCCTGCTGCCGCTCGCCTGTCTGCTCGATCGCAGCGAACAGCAGGCCGATGGTCTCGGCCTGCTCTGCATCTCGCTGGTGGTGCTGACTGCCAGCTGGCTGCTGGCCCAGCAGCTCGGTTATGGCTGGAGCACCAAGGAGTGGTCGCTGGAACGAGTACGGGAAGTGCTCGGCAACAGCCTGCTGTGGGCCTTGCCCGTGCTGATCCTGGTGCCCCTGTGGCGCGCCTGGGATGTGCGCAGTGCCACCCCCTGGCTAGCCTCGCTGGCCATGCTTGCCCTGTTGCTCAACAACGCCTGGGAGGGCAGCCTGAAGGGCAAGCCGTTCAACCCGCCAGCCCAGGTGCGGGTCGACCGAATCAAGGCCGAAACCGGCCCGACCGACAAGATCTGGGTCGATGGCATTCAGCCGCAATACTATCTGTGGACCGATCGCCAACCAGCGTCGGCCTACCTCTTCTTTGCCAACGTCAATCCGCCCTACGATGTGCGTGAGCGGGTGCTGGCCGACATCAAGCGCCAGAGCCCCAAGTTCATCATCGCCAAACCAGAGCGGGTTGCAGACGAGCTGAAAAAACCGACAACCCCATCCAGTCTCGCCTTCTATCAATATCTGGTGAGCCAGTATGAAGAGGTGGATCCGGGTCTCTATCGCAGGCGCTGATCCCGCTCCATCGCCGAAAAGGGCCGTCATTGATCGCAGTGACGGCCCTTTTGTTTGGGCAGACGACCCGTTTCGGGCAAGCGCAAGCTCTATCCAAGCCGACGCGGGATGACTACAATGGCGCTCTTTTTTTGATGTGACGAGTGACAAACCATGGCGGAACTGACCTATCTCGGGGGCTACCCGGACCAGCTCAAGGCCCAGGTACAACAGCTGATCGCGGCGGGAAAGCTCGGCGACATGCTGGAAAAACGCTACCCGGGCAGTCACCTGATCCAGAGTGACAAGGCATTGCTGGGTTACACCATGGAGTTGAAGAATCGCTACCTCAAAAGCTCGGCACCCCTTTCCAAGGTGATCTTCGACGGCAAGATCAACGTGATCAAGGATGCCCTCGGTCTGCACACCTACGTCAGCCGGGTGCAAGGCAACAAGCTCAAGGCCAAGAACGAGATCCGCATCGCCGCCCTGTTCAAGGAGGCCCACCCTGCCTTTTTGAAGATGATAGTGGTACACGAGCTGGCCCACCTGAAAGAGAAGGATCACAACAAGGCCTTCTACCAGCTCTGTCAGCACATGGAGCCGGACTATCATCAACTGGAGTTTGATCTCAGGCTCTGGCTTACCTGGCGTGACCTTGAGCGTGCCGCTCGCTGATCGATAGCCGTTTCAAGGAGGAAACATGATCTCATTTCGCCGTCCCCCGTTGCCGCGCCCCCGTTCCGTCGTGTTCAAGGGATGGCTGACGGGAGTGTGGATCATGATGGCGCAGCTACTGGCGCTGCCCCTCACTGCCGCCGAGCGCTGGCAGAGCGATGCGTATCTCATCGACAGCTTTTTCGAAGTCGCCATGAAACGGGAGTATGGCGAGGAGCAGAACGTGCGATTTGCCCGCTGGCAACAGCCCATCCGCCTCAAGCTCATCAACGAGTTTGGCGACAAGCAGCTGCAAACCGAAGTGGTCAAGATCCAGAGCCAGCATCTGGCTGGCATCATAGGCCGCCCCATCACCCTGGTGAACGACAAACCCAACATCACGCTCATCATGACCGAACGTGCCCGGATGGCGAGCTGGGCCAAACGGACCATGGGCCAGGGTGCAGCCATCACGACGGCGCTCAAGGAGGGACTGTGCATGGCCAATTTCGCCATCAATGCCCGTTACGAGATAGCGCGCGCCACCATCATCATTCCCGTGGATTACAGCCGCGCCAAGGGACGTTTTCTCGACTGCGTGGTGGAAGAGCTCACCCAGGTGATGGGGCTACCCAACGACTCGGACAAGGTGTTTCCCTCCATCTTCAACGACAACAGCATCGACAGCTTCCCCACCGGACTCGACTATGTGCTGCTCAAGCTCGCCTATCACCCTGCCCTGCACGCCGGCATGACGGCCGCCGAGGTGCGCGCCGCCCTGCCTGTCGCCATCAAGGCACTTCGCGCCAATGGCGAGATAACCCAGGCCGATCAGAGAGTGCAGGTCAACAGCCTCAAACGGTGGGCCGGATTGTAAGCGCATCTGTCTTCAGCAGAGGCTAAACAGTGCGAGTCGCAACATAGCCAGATACAGAAAACGCAGCCCAGGGCTGCGTTTCATTTGATCCGATAATCCGGTTTCAGGCCTGGCCAGCCTTATTTACGCTCACGCGGTTGCCATCGCGCCTCAGGAGGCGGCGTTTTCCGGCATCCAGCTGTCGGCGTTCTCCCACACCTCCTGCACCATGGCTTCCGCCAGCTCCTTGTCTTCCTTGCTGGCACGGCTGACCGTCATCGCCATGGCGCCGCCCGGCGCGACCCGCACATGCAGGTCGGGGAACTTCTCGCCCAACTGCTTGAGCAGCTCCTGACGCAGCGCCTCCATGGTAGTGGTGGGGATCTGATGTTTCTTGTCGATGATGATTTCCAGACGCATAGGATAAGTCTCCATGATTTATAACTGTATTTTTATACAGTAAAAATCAAAAGTAAAGGAGGGATTATCTGCTTCCCCAAGCAGGCCTTCAATCAAAGTTGCAGTGACGTCGCAGATAACCTGTTTTCCTTCTCCCGGGCGGCTCATACCCGCCCGTTTTATGCTCCATGCCCCCTTCATCTACCCTGATAGCGCCCTAAAAAATAGTTGATATTCATTCTCAACAGGAGCATGATTTAATTGTTATAAGATAACATACCAATTCATAGAGCGAGTATCATGCGCCCCAACATTCACCCCGAATACCGTCAGGTCCTGTTTCACGATCTGACCGCCAACACCTATTTTCTGGTGGGTTCCACCCTCAAGACAGATCGCACCAAATTGTGGGAAGACGGCAAGACCTATCCCTATGTGACGCTGGATGTCTCCAGTGCCTCGCACCCCTTCTATACCGGCAAGCAGAAGCAGATCGGCAAGGAGGGTCAGGTCGCCCGCTTTGGTCAACGTTTCGGCCAATTCTTCAACAAAGGAAAAGACAAGTCATGAAAGTGCTCTCCTCCCTCAAATCAGCCAAGTCCCGCCACCCGGATTGCCAGATTGTCCGTCGCCGCGGCAAGCTGTTCGTGATCTGCAAGAGCAATCCCAGATTCAAGGCCCGCCAGCGCTGAGCAAGTCAATCCCTTCACTGACCCTCCGGTCGAAGGGCAATAGAGAAGACACCGGCTTGAGGCCGGCGTCTTCTTCACCATGGGTTTAACGCAGATCAGAGCAGGTGAACGGAGGCGGTGTTGGTGGTACCGCTCGGTACCAGGGCACCGGAGACCATGACGACCACGTCACCCTTCAGACCCATGCCGCTTTCCAGCGCCGCTTCTTTGCCGATGCGATAGAAATCGTCGGTAGAGGCAATGCTGTCAACCACGTGAGTCACCACACCCTTGGTCAGAACCAGTTGGGCTGCAGTTTTCTTGTTGGTGGTGATGGCCAGGATCCAGGCTTGCGGGAAGTACTTGCGAATGGCCTTGGCAGATTTGCCGCCTTCGGTGGCGACCACGATCAGCGGGGCGTCCAGCTTCTCGGAGGTCTCGA